>WLDR01000028.1 GCA_009704705.1 Actinomycetota bacterium
GGAGAGCTACTTCGACTCACTCGACGAATACCTGAGCCGAGTCTCGTCGTAATGGCGTCGGGTGTGCTCGTTAGTGGGCGAGGCCGGCCTTGTCGGCGATCTTCTTCATCCACTTCGGAGCCCACCAGTTGGCGTCGCCGAACAGCTTCATCAGTGCGGGCACCAGAAGCGCGCGCACCACGGTGGCGTCGAGCAGAATCGCAAACGCGATGCCGAGCCCCAGCATCTTGACCGTGCTCACACCCGAAGTGACGAACGGCAAGAAGTTGAAAGCGAGCACGAGGGCAGCTGCGGTGATAATGCGTCCGCTTCGCTGAAGTCCGATGGCCACCGATTCGGTTGTGCTCAGGCCGAGTTCATGTTGTTCCTTGATTCGGCTGAGCAAGAACAGTTCGTAGTCCATCGACAAGCTGAATGTCACGACGGCAATCAGGATGAACATCGACGCGTCGATCGAACCCGTGACGGTGAATCCGCCCAGCAACCAGCTGAGATGTCCCTCGAGAAAGACCCACGTCAACAGCCCCAGGGTGCTCAGCAATGAAACTACGTTGAGCGCCACGGCTTTGATGGGCAGCAGGATTGAGCCCGTGAAGAGGAAGAGCAGTATCAATGTGCTGATGACGATCCAGCCGATGACCAGAGGTAGCTTGTCGGCGATTGCCTCGAGTGAGTCGGCGTAGTCTGCGGCGATGCCTCCGACGAGCACGTCGAACGGATGCTCAATCGCACGAATTGCGTTCGTCAGGTCGACTCCGTCACTCGAGCGCGCCTCGACGTCGTGAATCGCGACGATGCGCTGGTCGTCCCCGTTGACATAGTCGCTGAACAGCGGTGCGGCGCGCGGATCGGTGACGCCATCGACAGTGACGCCGAGCGCACTCTGCACGCGCACCACGTTGCCGAGTTGACTCAAGTGGGTGACATACGTCGACAGTTGTTCGTCGGTCGCACCGGTGGCAATCATCTGCACGGGTTTGGCTTCTTGCCCGTCAAAACGCTCGCGCTGAAATTCACTCGCGACAGCAATCGGGGCATCCGCCGGCAGAATGCGTTCGTCGACGAGCCCGAACTTGACTGAGCTACCCAGGGCCATTAATCCGCCGAGCGCGGCGAGGGTCACGACAAGCACGAGAACAGCGCGCTTCATGACGAAACGAGACAGCTTGGCCCAGCCACCATTGTCGCCCTTGGGGGCTGTGGTGCGAACAACGCGCCACGCGTTGACGCGATCGCCGAGGAGGGTGAGCACTGCCGGCAACGCGATTAGGGCTCCGGCGAGGGCTGTTCCGACAACGGCAATTCCGGCGAAGGCGAACGAGCGCAGAAAGTACTGGGGGAAGACAATCATCGAAGAGGTGACTACCGCCACGGTGATTCCCGAGAACAACACGGTTCGGCCCGCCGTTGCCATCGTTGTGGTCACCGCGTCGGCAACTGACTTGCCGCTGCCTCGTTCTTCACGGAACCGATTCACGATGAGGAGCGCATAGTCGATACCTAAGCCGAGCCCCATACCTGTAATCAGGTTGAGCGCGAAGATAGACACGTCCGTTTGAAGTGTGGCCAGCCAAATAAAGAAGAAACTGCCGAGAATGCCCAGACCACCCACGAGCAGCGGGAGCCCGGCCGCCACGACGGAACCGAACACGAAGATGAGCAGAATCAAGCTCAACGGAATCGCGATGCTTTCAGCGAGCTGCAGGTCGGATTCGATCGTCTCGTTGAGCGCGACGGCCATGGCCGCGACGCCGGTGTAGTAGATGTCGACGCCGTCGATGGATGAACCCAGTTCGTCTTCGATGAGTTTGGTTTGGGCGCTTCGCGAGCTGGCCGACGTGTCGGTGTAGGTCACGAACACGTACGCCGCCTCGCCATCGACACTCTTCAGTGAGTCGGGGCGACCGAGTGAGTAGTAGGTGTCGATCTGGTCGATACCGCCGAGCGCAGAAATTTCGTCAACGATTTTCTGAGCGGCAACTTCTGACTGCGTGTCGTCTGCACTTTGCTGAAAATCGAGGATGATGGCAAGTTCCGGCGGGTGGTCACCGAAGTCCTCTTGCAGCACGTTCACCACGCGCATCGAGTCGGAGTTCGGGTCGCTATATCCGCCCGACTGCATTGCGGGGAACACCTGGAGTCCGCCAATGGCGGAGAGGCCAACGAGCGCAACAAAGCTGATGAGTGTTGCGAGTGGGCGACGGATAATGGCTTGCGTCAGACGGCGCACGGGGAACCTCCTTGAAGAACTCTCCAAGCCTATGCGTGTGGCGAGGCGCCGAGATTCCGCACGGAAGTTGCAGCTGCGGCAATGGCGTCAACCGTTGACTCGAGGTCTTCTTTCGACGTTGTGTGGGCGAAGCTAAATCGCACTTGGGTGCGCGCGACATCGTCGGCGAAGCCGCACGCCCGCAAGACGTGCGACGGCTCATCTTTGCCGGCAGCGCAGGCGGCACCACTCGACACGATGATTCCGCGTTGCTCGAGTTCGAGCAGCAGGGTCTCTCCGTTCAAGCCTTCAAAAACGAATGATGCAATCGACGGGATGCGCACGGTCGCGTCGAGCGCCAGCCCAGGTGTTGGTCGCACAACCGCAGGGCCAACCAGCGCGGCCTCGGGCACGGTGGCGAGAACCGCGTCAATGAAGTCGGCGCCCATCTGGGACACGCGCGTCGCCTCGGCCTGCAATGCGTCATCGCGAGGCACTGCGTGCTCGATGGCCGTCGCGAGGGCGACGGCCCAGGCCACGTTTTCGGTTCCCGATCGGCGGTCACCTTCTTGGCCGCCTCCGTGGAGTGTCGGCTCAATCGCGAGACCGGAGCGCAGATAAACCGCGCCAGATCCTTTGGGGCTACCCAGTTTGTGGCCCGAGATGGTGAGGGCGTCAACGCCGTAGGCGTGTGACTCCGCTCGAGTCGGTGAAACGTCGAGCCAGTTGGCGGCCTGCACGGCATCGGTGTGCAGGAGCGCACCGACCGAGTGAGCCATTCTTGCGAACTCAGCGACCGGGTGAACGAGGCCGTTTTCGTTGTTCGCCGTCATGAGAGTCACCAGAGTCGTGTCGGGTCGAAGGGCCGCCTCGAGTGCGGAAACCTCGATCGCGCCGCTACGGTCGACCGGCAACCACGTGACCTCGAAGTCATGCATACGCTGCAGATAGTCGATCGACGCCAACACCGCTTCGTGCTCGGTACGCGCCGAGATGATGTGTTTGCCGCGCGGGTTGGCCAACGCGAGACCGACAACGCACAGGTTGTTGCCTTCGGTGCCACCTGAGGTGAAAACCACGTCGTGCGACGAGACGCCGAGCCAATTCGCAATCGAGCGTCGTGCATCCGTCAGTGCACCGGCCGCCCTCGCGCCGAGTTCGTAGGTGCTGCTGGGGTTGCCGAAGTCACCTGTCAACCACGGCCAGGCGGCTTCGAGTGCACCCGGAAAAACCGGTGTCGTCGCAGCGTGGTCGAGGTAAATCATCAGCGCCTAGTTGCCCGCGGTGATGTCAACGTCGAGACCGAGGTCGAGCGCGCGGGCGCTGTGCGTCAGGGCGCCAATCGAAATGACGTCGACGCCGGTTTCGGCAATCGCGCGAACAGTCTCGCGGTTAACGCCACCACTGGCTTCGACAATCGCACGGCCTGCAACGAGAGCAACACCGGTCGCCAGGTCAGCAGGCGAGAAGTTGTCGAGCATGATGATGTCGACGCCGGCGGCAAGCACTGGCTCAATCTGCTCGAGGCGGTCCACTTCAACTTCGAGTTTCATCGTGTGGGGGAGTTCCGCACGCACTCGCGCGAGTTCGGTCGTGAGGTCTTTCCCTCCGGCGGTGAGCACGGCGAGGTGGTTGTCTTTGGCCATGACGGCATCCGACAAGCTGAAGCGATGGTTGCGACCGCCCCCGCACACCACGGCGTGACGTTCGAACGCACGAAGGCCAGGCGTGGTTTTGCGCGTGTCGGCAATAACGGCTGTCGTGCCGGCGATCAGCTCTACGAATTCCGAGGTGAGTGTGGCGATGCCCGACATGCGCTGGGCAAAGTTGAGTCCGATGCGTTCGCCGGTGAGGATGCCCCTCGCCGGGCCACTCACGCGCGCGAGCACGTCACCCGCGGCAAACCTCGCACCCTCACGAATCTCAAACTCAACGAGCACGCGAGGGTCGGTCAACGTGAAGGCCGCTTCGAACGCAGCCGCGCCCGCGAACACTCCCGATTCGCGCGCACGCAGGGTTGCCACCGCGGTCGCGTCGACCGGAATGAGGTATTCACTCGTGACGTCTCCCCACGGAGCGTCTTCGCGCAGGGCGGTCGCGACCACCTCGTCAACAATCGTTTGGTCGATCATGAGTCGCCTTTCTCCACGAGCACGATCGGTCGGGCCGAGCCGGGCAGTGTTTGGGGGTAGTCGAGTCGGTAGTGTGCTCCGCGCGATTCTTCACGAGCGAGGGCCGCTTCGGTGACCGCACTTGCGAGCAGGAGCAGGTTCGCGTCTTCCCAGTCGGGAAAGAGACGGTTTGCAACTGGCGCCGCGCGCCAGCCGGCGATGCGTGCTCGAGCCGATTCGAGTCCGGCGGCGTCACGCGCCAGGCCGACGTTGTCCCACATCATGGTCTGCAGCTCGATGCGGTCAATGACGTCGGGCTTCTTCGCTGTTTGCGAGATGTGGTTAACCGCGTTGGTTCCTGCTTCGCCCGCGCGTTCGAATCCCGGTTCTTGAATGCGCAAGTGTGCCAGCGGTGGTTGGTCTGCCCAGCGCACCGACGGCGGATCAACCGGCCACGGCTCGTCGAGGGCCGCCACGGCTCGGTGAGAAAACACGACCGATTCGAGCAACGAGTTCGATGCCAGACGGTTGGCTCCGTGGGTTCCCGTGCAGGCGACTTCACCCACGGCGAAAAGCCCTTCGACCGACGAGCGGCCGAACGTGTCGGTTGCCACGCCACCCATCCAGTAGTGCGCCGCGGGCGTGACCGGAATCGGTGTGCGCGCCCAGTCGAGTCCGTAGCGGGCGCAGGCAGCGTTGATGCTCGGAAAACGTTTCGCCAGAAAATCGGCTCCGAGTGCCGTGGCGTCGAGCAACACGGGCACACCACCTTGCGCGAGCATCTCGCGCTGGATGGAACGGGCCACGATGTCACGCGGTGCGAGCTCGGCGCGCGGATCCACTTTTGTCATGAATCGTTCGCCGGCGGAGTTGACCAGCACAGCTCCTTCGCCACGCACGGCTTCAGAAATCAAGAACGACCCGGGCACGGCCAAGGCGGTCGGGTGAAACTGGTAGAACTCGACATCGGCGAGCACGGCTCCGGCCCGAAACGCGAGGGCGACGCCGTCGCCGGTGGTCACGGCTGGGTTGGTCGTGTGGCGATACAACTGACCCGCACCTCCGCTGGCGAGGATCACCGCGTCGGCCTCGATGGTCTCGGGGCCAGCCGATGTCAGCACGGTCACTCCGGTGACGGTGTTCCGCCCGCTTTCGTGCGTGTGCGTCACGATGTCGGCAACGAAGTCGTATTCGCGAATGTCGGCCACGTTGGCTTTGACCGCGGCGACGAGTGCCGCGCTGATGCCCGCGCCGGTTGCGTCGCCGCCCGCGTGCAGAATTCGCGCGTGGGAGTGAGCCGCTTCGAGTCCGCGAGCAAAGTCGCCAGAGTCGCCTCCGGAGGCCCGGTCGAAGTTCACGCCAAATGACACCAGGTCGTTAATTCGCTGGGGCCCCTCGGCACACAGCACGTCGACGGCGGGCGGCCAGCAGAGTCCGTTGCCGGCGTCGAGAGTGTCGGCGACGTGCGACGCGATGCTGTCGTCCGTCGATGTCACCGCCGCGATGCCCCCCTGCGCGTAGTGCGTGTTGCTCTCGCCGAGCGTCGACTTGGTCAGCAGGGTCACACGCGAGGTGCGCGCGGCCTCGACCGCGGCGATGAGCCCGGCGATTCCACTGCCAATGACGACGACGTGTTTCATGACTACTTTCGTGAGCTGGTTCGGTTAGGCCGGTTTGGATTCTCAGACAGGTTTCGCAGCGAGCATGCGCTCGAGCGCGACGCGCGCCGGTTCGGCAACATCTGCCGGCACGCTGATCTGATTGACGACCTCGCCGGCGACAAGTCTTTCGAGCACCCACGCGAGGTACCCGGGGTGAATGCGGTACATCGTCGAGCATGGGCAGACCACGGGGTCGAGACAGAAGATGGTGTGTTGCGGATGCTGAGCCGCAAGCCGCTGCACCATGTTGATCTCGGTGCCAATGGCGAAGGTAGTCGGTGTGGTCGCCCCTTCGACCGCTTTGCGAATGTAGTCGGTTGACCCGGATTCGTCGGCCGCATCGACGACGTCCATCGGACATTCGGGGTGCACAACGACGCGAACGCCCGGAAAGTCGACGCGCGCCTTTTCAATCTGTGCGACCGTGAACCGCTTATGCACCGAGCAGAAACCGTTCCACAGAATGACCTTGGCCGATTCGAGTTGGTCGGCGGTGTTGCCGCCGAGCTCGCGGCGACCGTGCCACAGCGGCATGTCGTCGACCGAAATTCCCATGGCCTTGGCGGTGTTGCGACCGAGGTGCTGGTCAGGAAAAAACAGCACGCGGTGGGCCCGCTCGAACGCCCACTCGAGCACGGTGGCCGCGTTCGACGAGGTGCAGACGATTCCGCCGTTCTCTCCGCAGAAGCCCTTGAGCGCCGCCGACGAGTTCATGTACGTCACGGGAATCACGGGCACCTTGCCCGAAGCATCGGGCCCGGTTCCGTAGAGGTCGGTGAGTTCCTTCCAACATGCGGTGACCGACTCGATGTCGGCCATGTCAGCCATGGAGCATCCGGCAGCCAAGTTTGGCAAGATCACCTGTTGTTCGGGGCGAGACAAAATGTCGGCGGTCTCGGCCATGAAGTGCACACCACAGAACACGATGTAGTTGGCCTCGGGGCGGTCGGCGGCCGCGCGAGCGAGCTGGAACGAGTCACCGAGGTAGTCGGCATGCTGCACGACTTCATCGCGCTGGTAGAAGTGCCCGAGAATCACGAGCTTGTCGCCCAGGGTGTCTTTGGCGGCACGGATGCGCGCGTGCAGTTCGTCGTTCGACGCAACTTTGTACTCCTCGGGGAGTCCACCCTGCACGGGTGAGCCCGTTGGAATCACGTCACCCATCGAGGCGCCCGGACCGTAGGCCGGAACCTTCGTGTCGAACTCCCACGGACCTTTCGCGAGCGACGGGCTACACGTTTCTTCGTCGGACTGCCCATTCACAATCAGCTGAATACGGTCGTTCACAGATGCGGTGCTCATGCGGATTCCTCGTTGTATCGGTATAGCTGGGGTGGACGGTGGCGTGTGCCCTTCACGCGCTCACCAGTGGGAACGATGGCTCGAGATGCCTCGAGGGTGCGACGAAAGTTGCCCGGGTCTATCGGCTTTTGCAAAATGACCTCGTACACCTCACGCAACTGCGCGAGCGTGAACGTGGGGCCCAAGAATCCGTGGGCGATGCGGCTGTATTCGAGTTTCGTGCGCAAGCGCCAGAGCGCGTACTCGACGATGGCGTTGTGGTCGAACGCAAGTGGGGGCACGTCATCGGCTGCGAACCACGCCACGTTCTCGCTCGTGAGCGCCTGGCCCGCTTCATCGCCGCCCACGAGCGCCCAGTAGACGATCGAAACGACTCGCTCGCCCGGTGAGCGCTCAGGGTCGCCAAACGCATAGAGCTGTTCGAGATAGCGCGGTTCGAGACCCGTGGTCTCGCGAAGGGTGCGGCTGGCTGAGGCCGCCAGGTCTTCACTCGGCGAAAGGGGTCCGCCCGGCAGCGCCCACATGCCGGCATACGGCTCGCGAATTCGACGAACGAGCGGGATGCACAACTCGAGCACACCGTCGGCGCTCGGAGTCAGCGTGAAGATGACCGTCGACACCGCAATGGATGCGCTCACATTGTCTGTCGTCATGATCACCTCCCAGTACTCGCGTAAAAGTATTTGTGACTCAAAGTAAACCTTATCTTAGTGTCACAATGACGCAAACACCATTTCGTCACCGTTGTGTTAGGTCACGAACGAATTCGCAAAAAACAGGTGACAAGAGCCCGTCAAAGGGGTTAAGTAGGCAGGTAAGTTCTCGAACGGAAAGTGAGACGGCACCCATGTCAACGTCGACATCCACAATGGCCGGCAAGAAAGGCCTCAAGACCGGGGCACTCGGGCTCATGTCGAGCACCGTCATCGGTCTCTCATCTACAGCCCCTGCCTATTCGCTGGCAGCCGCGCTCGGCTTCATCGTTCTCGGTGGTGAGGCGCTCGTTGGGTTCCAAGCACCCGGCATCATCATCCTGGCCTTCATCCCGATGTTCTTTATCTCGATCGCCTACAAAGAACTCAACCGCGTCGAGCCAGACTGCGGAACGGTGTTCACGTGGTCCGCTCGCGCATTCGGTTCGCGCACGGGATGGATGGGTGGCTGGGCGCTGATCGCCGCCGACATCATCGTCATGGCGAACCTCGCGCAAATTGCCGGGTCCTACTCGTTCACGTTCGTGGGTGGCATCGTCGGTAACCCCGACATTGTTGCGTTGTCGTCCGATGTTGTCTGGTCAACAGTTGCGGGGCTCATCTGGATCGTGCTGATGACCTGGATCAGCTACCGTGGCATCGAGATTTCGGCACGGTTGCAGTATTGGTTGCTCGCCATCGAGCTTGTTGTTCTCATCGCGTTCGCTGTCGTTGCACTCGGGCGCGTCTACTCGGGCAATGGTGTCGACGGAAGCACGCTTCCCGAGTTGAGCTGGTTCAACCCGTTCACTCTCGACTTCAGTACCGCAATCGCTCCCGCAGTGCTGACCGCTCTCTTCATCTATTGGGGATGGGATACCGCGGTAGCCGTCAACGAAGAGACGTCTAACCCGAGCAAGACGCCCGGTCGCGCGGCTATCCTCAGCACGCTCCTGCTGGTTGTCACGTACCTTCTCGTCACGGTGGGAGCCGTTGCCTTCGCCGGAGTGGGCGAAACGGGAATTGGCTTGGGTAACCCAGAAAACGCCGACGACATCTTCGCGGCGATTGGACCGGCACTCTTTGGTGACAGCGTCCTTGGCCAGATCATGATGTTGCTCCTCGCCGCGTCGATCTTGACGTCGGCCGCAGCCTGCACGCAGACGACGATTCTGCCGACGGCTCGCGGGGCACTGTCAATGGCATCGTTCAAGGCACTGCCGAACAGCTTTGCCACGATTCACCCGAAGTTCCTCACCCCCACATGGTCAACCTGGGGCATGGGAATCGCGTCGGCCGGGTTCTACCTTGTGTTCACCCTGATTAGCCCGAACCTGCTGATCGCACTCATCGGTGCGCTGGGTCTGCTCATCGCGGTTTACTACGGTCTGACCGGATTCGCAGCCGCGTGGTTCTTCCGCAAGACCCTCACGCGCAGCGCACGCAACTTCTTCATGCGCGGGCTCATCCCGTTGGCGGGTGGCGTCAGCATGGCCGTCGTCTTCGCCTACGGCCTGCAGCAGTTCTTGTTGCCCGATTGGCTGGTGGACGCAGACGGAAACAACGTCACCATCTTCGGTCTCGGTGCCGTCGGTGTTGTCGGACTCATGTCAATCGCGGTGGGAGTCGTCTTGATGATCTGGTGGAACATCGTCAACAGCGAGTTCTTCAAGGGCAAGACACTCGAGCGTCGGGCACACACTGCCGACTAGCGAAACAATTCGCCCGGATGCCCGCCGCAACTCGCACAAACGTGATGGGAGTGGCGGGCATCCGTCGTTATGCTGGACACACAAGTTCATATCGGGCCACACGGTCGACGCGGGAGAGCTGGCGAGCATCGAGCCAGCACCGAAGGAGCAATCCTCCCCGACAATCTCTCAGGTATCTAAACCGCGTCGAACTGGCCACTCTGAAAAGAAGGCGCCGCACTCAGGCGTCTCGCCCACGGTGAAAGTCGCACAACGCGTACGAAACTCTCAGGCACAAATGACAGAGGGGGAGTTCTTTTTGAGACTCGTGCCCCGCACGACTACGGAGGACTCATGACCGACGCCCGATACTCACCGCTTCACGACCTGCACGTCGGTTTGGGCGCGAGCTTCACTGACTTCGCCGGCTGGCAGATGCCCGTTCGCTACGACAGCGACTTGGCCGAGCACCACGCTGTGCGTGAACGAGTCGGCATGTTCGACATCTCGCACATGGCCGAGATTTCTGTCACTGGCTCGCAGGCGGGGGAGTTTCTTGACTTCGCCGTCGCCGGAAAGATGTCGGCCCTGGCTCTCGGCCAGGCCAAGTACACGCTCTTGCTCACCGAAGCCGGCACGGTCATCGACGACCTCATCATCTACCGTCTGGGAGATGAGCACTGGCTCGTCGTTGCGAACGCCGGAAACCGCTTCGCTGCCCTCGACGCGCTGAAGGCACGGGTGGCCGGCTTCTCGGCTAACGTCGTTGACCAGTCTGACGAGACGGCCATGATCGCGGTGCAAGGCCCGTCGGCGCTCGCCGTGTTGGAATCGACGGTCGGTCTGTCTCTCTCTGACACCGCAGCCGAGCGCCCCCAGACAACTCTGGCCGACCTCAAGTACTACTGGACGCTCCCCGCGGTGTTTTTAGGTCACCCCGTGCTCATTGCACGCACCGGCTACACCGGCGAAGACGGCTTTGAGCTCTACATCGACTCGACCGAGGCGGCAGCGCTCTGGACCGCCTTGGCCCAAGCTGGCGAAGACCACGGAATCGTTCCGTGCGGGCTGGCCTGCCGCGACACGCTTCGCCTCGAAGCGGGCATGCCTCTTTACGGTCACGAACTCACGCTCGACATTCGCCCCGCGCAAGCTGGTTTGGGCAAGGTCGTCGCTCTATCGAAAGAGGGCGACTTCGTGGGCCGCTCGGCGAGCGAGCAAGATCTGCCGGCGGATGCGCCGGTGCTCGTCGCACTCGTTGGTGACGGCAAGCGCGCGGCTCGCGCCGACTACGAGGTATTTGTTGGAGACGACAAGATCGGCATCGTAACGTCCGGTGCGCTGTCGCCCACACTTGGTTTTCCGATTGCGCTTGCGTACGTGCACCCGAGTCACGCTGCTGAGGGCAGCGTGGTCGACGTGGATGTGCGCGGAACGCGCATCCCGTTCACTGTTTCAACTCTCCCGTTTTACCGTCGAAAGAAGGACTAACCATGTCGAACCCGCAAGAACTGAAATACACCGAAGAACACGAGTGGCTGCGCGTGGAGGGCGACAACGCTGTCGTCGGTATCACGGCGTACGCGGCTGAGAAGCTCGGCGACGTCGTCTACGTTGACCTCCCCAAAGTCGGCGCCAGCATCAAGGCCGGAACCGTCGTCGGCGAAATCGAATCGACCAAGTCGGTCGGCGAGCTCTTCGCACCTGCGGACGGAACCGTGACCGCCGTGAACGACGCCGTCGTCGCCAGCCCCGAACTCGTCAACAGTGACCCGTTTGGCGACGGATGGCTCATCAAGATCGAAGTTTCAGATCTTCCCGAACTGCTCAGCGCAGACCAGTACACCGCCCTCACCGGAGAGTAAAGAAATTTCATGACCAGCAGCGGAATGTCCTTTCGTAACCGTCACATTGGCATCGATTCGGTCGCACAGCGTCGAATGCTCGATCAGCTCGGTTACGGTGCTCTCGAAGACCTGATCAATGCGGCCATCCCCGCCGCCATTCAGGTCGACAAGTTCCGCCCGCTGGGGTCGTCGCTGTTGCCGGTTGCGGCGAGCGAGACCGAGACGATTGAGGAGTTGCGTGCGATGGCGTCGCGCAACACCGTGCGCCGCACGCTGATTGGTCAGGGTTACTACGGCACGATCACTCCCGCCGTGATCAAGCGCAACGTGCTCGAAAACCCGAGTTGGTACACGGCCTACACGCCGTACCAGCCCGAGATTTCGCAGGGCCGTCTCGAAGCGATCTTGAACTTTCAGACGATGGTCTGCGACCTCACCGGTCTCGACATCGCCAACGGTTCGATGCTCGACGAGGGTACGGCTGCGGTCGAAGCCATGTTGCTCGCTCGCCGTTCGACCAAGGTCGAGTCGAACGTGTTCGTGGTCGACGCCGACGCGTTCCCGCAAACCAAGTCGCTCATTCTCGGTCGCGCCGAACCGCTTGACATCGAGATTGTCGAAGTTGACTTCGCCGCGGGCGAGGATGTTCCCGCCTGCTTCGGCGCGCTGATTCAGTACCCCGGCGCATCGGGCCGTCTTGCAGACCCGAGTGGTGTGATCGAAAAGGTTCATGCGCACGGTGGGCTCGCGATCGTCGCAGCCGACCTACTTGCTCTCACTCTTTTCGCGTCCCCGGCAACTATCGGTGCAGACGTCGCCGTCGGCACGAGCCAGCGTTTCGGCGTTCCGCTCGGCTTCGGTGGTCCGCACGCGGGTTACATGGCGGTCAAGAGTGGTCTCGAGCGCAGCATGCCCGGGCGACTCGTGGGTGTTTCGGTTGACGCTGCGGGTGAGCCGGCATACCGACTCACCCTGCAGGTGCGTGAGCAGCACATCCGACGCGAAAAGGCGACGTCAAACATTTGTACCGCACAGGTTTTGCTTGCCGTCATGGCGGGTATGTACGCGGTCTATCACGGCCCCGAAGGCCTGCGCCAGATCGCACAGGACGTTCACGACAAGACCGCTGACCTCGCGAGTCGCCTGACGGCCGCGGGCGTGATGGTGTTGCACGACGCGTTCTTCGACACGCTCCTCGTGCACGTTGCCGGTGGGGCCAAGAAGATTCACGACGCCGCCAAGAAGGCCGGCTTCTTGCTTCGTGAGGTCGACGCCGATCACGTTGGTGTGTCTATTGACGAGACCGTATCCTCAGCCGAGATCGCCACGATTGCCGGATTCTTTGGCGCGGGTTCGGGTGAGGTTGCCGTGACTGCGGCGAACATCCCCGGCGCACTGCGTCGTGGCGTCGACTACATGACGCACCCGGTGTTCAACTCGCACCGCTCCGAAACAAGCATGATGCGTTACCTCAAGCGCCTGGCCGACTTCGACTACGCGCTCGACCGCGGAATGATTCCGCTCGGCTCGTGCACGATGAAGCTCAATTCAGCGACCGAAATGGAAGCCGTCACCTGGCGCGAGTTCGGCGGCATTCACCCGTTCGCGCCGGCTAGTGATGTCGAGGGCTACCTCGAGCTCATTCGTCAGCTCGAAACGTGGGTCGTCGACGTGACCGGTTACGACACGGTCTCGCTGCAGCCCAACGCGGGAAGCCAGGGCGAACTCGCCGGCCTCCTCGCTATTCGTGGCTACCACCTCTCGCGGGGTGACGAGCAGCGCAAGGTCTGCCTCATTCCGTCGAGCGCACACGGCACGAACGCGGCCAGTGCGGTTCTCGCCGGCATGCAGGTCGTCGTCGTCGCCTGTGACGA
>WLDR01000029.1 GCA_009704705.1 Actinomycetota bacterium
CGGGTTGTCAACCGCACTGGCGAGCTCGGCTTCGGCGACGCGTGTCGCGTGCGCGACCGTATCGCGAGCACCTCCGATCACTTGGGGCGAGCACCGCAGTGAGTAGGCATCTTGCACCCGTCCATCTTCTGGGCCTGCGTGTGAGGCGACGATGGGGGAGTCGGCCAAAACGGATGCGATGTTCGCCGCCGAGATTGCCTGCCCGGCGTGCGGGCGCAGGCGCTGCAGGTCAGCGGCGAAAACCTTGTTCGTACCCATGAGGCCTTCGATGCTCATCGCCGCGGCGACGTCGGCAACCGTCAGAAGGTCGTTGAGGTCGTGAATTGCGAGGCAGAGCTGCCCGAGCATCCCATCCGTTCCGTTGATGAGTGCAAGGCCCTCTTTTTCCTCCAGAGCAACAGCCGTTATGCCCGCCACCTCAAGAGCACGTGCTGCGGGCATTTCAACACCGTGAGAGTCACGCACATCACCTTCGCCGATGAGCGCCAGCGCGCAGTGTGACAGTGGCGCGAGGTCGCCTGAGCAACCGAGCGACCCAAAGTTTCGCACGATGGGCGTGATACCCGCATTCAACACTGCTGCGTAGGTCTCACACACGACGGGGCGAATGCCCGTGCGCGCGGTCATCAACGTGCTGAGGCGCAACAGCATGAGCGACCGAATGACCTCGCGCTCAACCTCATCACCCATGCCTGCGGCGTGTGAGCGAATCAGCGAAAGCTGCAGTTGCGCACGACGATCGCGTTCGATGAACGTGGTGGCGAGGGCGCCAAAGCCCGTCGAGATTCCGTAGTGCGGATTCGGGTCAGAGGCCAGGGCATCGATGACCGCTCGACTCTCGGCGACTCGTGCGAGTGACGAGGGGTCAAGAGCTACTTGCGCGTCGTGCCGTGCAACCGCGACGACGTCATCAAGAGAAACGGGACCGGAGCCAACGGTGACTGTGCGCATCCCACCATTTCAGTCGCTCACCCAGTCTCGCGGGCAAGCGCGAGGTCGACTAGTGTCTGAAATACCAGACGAAAGGATGCCGATGGCTCGGGTTCCCGCAGCTGATAACACCTTGCGCATTCTTGACCTGCTGAGCGTTCAGCGAGGGCCGGTCGCCGCACAGACGGTCGCAACCGCGCTGGGGCTCCCACGCTCGTCGGTTTACCAGTTGCTGACGGTGATGGTGGAGCGCGGTTTCGTTTCCCACCTACCCGAAGAGAAGCGATTTGGCCTCGGACCGAACGCGTACGCGCTTGCTTCGAGCTACACCCGGCAACAACCGCTGACGAGGCTTGGTGCACCGTTGATTGCACGATTAGTGGATGCAGTCGGGGAGAGTGGCCACCTCGCAGTGCTCCACGGCACCGACGTGCTCTACCTGGTCGAAGAACGCGCTCGAAACCGCCCGAGCCTCATCACCGATGTGGGCGTGCGCTTGCCGGCCATAAAGACTGCCAGCGGACGGGCGCTCCTCGCCGCGCTTCCTCTCGCGCAGTTGCGAGCACTGTATCCCGATGCGAAAGAGTACGCGACGGTAAAGCGCACCCTGGAGCCGGCTCGAGCGAGTGGCTTTGCATCAGAAAAGGGTGATGTTACGGAGGGCCTTGCCTCGGTGGCGGCGTGTGTGATCGATCATGCGGGATGGCCGGCCGCCGCGGTCGCGGTGACCTTTCTCGATTCGGGCGAAGAACCCCCGATTTCTCTGATTGAGGGTGTCAAGAACACGGCCGCGGAGCTGCAAAAAAGGATTCACGGGCAGAGCTAGCACGTCTGCCAAATCGCATTCGTCGGTTGCCGTGGGTAGGGTGATACCCATGTCTACGAACAAGCCCATTGAGTCTCGTGACACGTCAATTGACGAGGTTACGTTCGCTCGGTTCAGTGGCCATTATCTTTTTTCGGATTCTGATTTCTTGCTGGCTCGCGCCCGTGCCGTCACAGCAGCGAGAGCGATGCCGTATCTCAGTGAATTCAGCCTGAACACCGGAACCTACTTTTTGCTGGCGCTTGCCTGCGCCGAATCGAGCCCAACGATCAACGAGCTGTCGCAGATTCTCTTGATTTCTGATGCAGAGGCCGAGCTCTTGGTTGATGAGCTTGAACGACTCTTCTTGATTGCACGTCGCCCGGATGCTCGAAATAAGAACGGCGTTGTCGTCACGGCGACACCCCAGGGAGAAGATCTCTTCGCCAAGGCACGCGAAACGCTGACGACGATGGAGCACGATCCTCTGCAGCAGCTCAGTCTGGCTGAGCGCAAGCAACTCGCTGACTTGCTCGGTCGAATCGCCTTCTAGGACAACAGCGTGCTTGCCTATCTGCTTCTCGCCGGTGCGATTGTTGCCGAAGTTATTGCGACCACCGCGCTCAAGCTGAGTGACGGGTTCACCAAGTTGTGGCCGAGCGTCATCATGGGCGTCGGATACCTGGTCGCGTTTGCGTTGCTCGGTTTGGGCTTAAGTAAGGGCCTCTCAATGAGTGTGGGTTATGCCATCTGGGCGGGCGTGGGCACGGCGTTGATTGCCATTTTGGGCGTCCTACTGTTTAAAGAAACCATCGCCCCGTGGGGGTTCGTCGGGCTCGGACTCATTGTTGCCGGTGTTGTCTTGCTCGAGCTCAACTCCGGACACTCGTAGTCGCCGAGCGACTAGACCGTTTGGCGAAACTGTTCGAGCAGAGCCTCGCGAAATTCCACGTGTTCCGGCGTGCGTCGGAAGCCCGGCTGATCCCACGCGTTTGTCAGGTCTTCGAGTAATCGAACGCTCGCTCGACCTACGGGGACCGATCCCGATTCGCGCCAGAGCGCGAAGGCGTCAAAGTATGACTCGATGCTGAGCGCCTTCATCTGACGAACAATCTCAGCGCGGGCCAGTGGGTCGAACCTGCCTGAGACTTCTCTCACCTCGCACATCGGAACGGGAGTGAGGCTCATGTGAAAAGTGCGGTACCCGACGACGAGAGCGTGATCGTTGGGAAACCACAGGGGTGAGAAGCCCTGCGCGATGAGATTGCGGATTCGCACGGAGTGATGGTGGAACAGGTCTATCGGAATGCCGATGGGATCTTCTGTGCCGTGTGGGAGTGACAGGTCCGGCACGAATCGCACTGGCTGATTTCCGGGGACCTCGTCGAGCAGTTCTGCGTCCATCACCTCGATGGTTCCGCTCACCCATCGAAGTGGGCGGTTCACCAAATCGATTACTCCGGGATTACCGCCATGACCCGCACCCGTCACAGTGCAGCGTGGTTTGCGAGCGTCTCGTCGGTCAGCCATGTTCCCCCATTCATGTCAACCCCTCGGGGCTGACTCAGATTTGATTTGCGACCATATGGCATGCCACCGACATCGAAGACGTCAAGCGCTTTCCGATGCGGTGACCGCACCGCCCGGCGCCCGTAGTCTGGAGGACATGTGCGGAAGATACGTCGTGGCACGCACGCTCAGCGGAACAATGCCCGATTTGCTCGAGCAGATTCCCGGATGGCCGGCAGCGTTCGAGAACTTCAACATCGCCCCGACAACCGCCGTGCCCGTCGTGCTCGAATCACCTGATCCGCGCACGGGCGAAATCACGCGTCAGGTTGACGTTGTGCACTGGGGGTTCATTGCCGGCTGGAAGAAGTCGATTTCCGATCGCCCTCAACCGATCAACGCGCGAATTGAGACGATTGCAACCAACGGGATTTTCCGCTCGGCATTTCGACACCGCCGGTGCATCGTCCCCGCGAATGGGTACTACGAATGGAAGGTAGCGGCCGACGGCTCCAAGCAACCGTTCTTTATTCACGCAACACAGGGACTGGCATTCGCCGGAATCTATGAGGACTGGACCGGCGGGGGAGACAGCGCTTTCCGGTCTATGGCAATCATTACGCGGGAGGCGGTCGGCCCGGCGCAGGTGCTGCACGACCGCCTTCCCGTCATGCTCACTCCCGACGCATATGACGCGTGGTTGGGATCGGATCTCGCCAGTGCCGAACAAGCAACCGACCTCCTGATGGACACGAGCGCCCGCGTGGCGGAAACGCTCGAGTTCTACCCCGTCGATGCACGGGTCGGAAACGTGCGGAATTCCGGTCCCGAACTCATTACGCCCCTGGCCTAATTTTCCCCAGAGCGGCTCGGTGCGTTGCGCATCCGTGTCTTAAAGGCGCACACTTGTATCAGACCACCGGGAATAGTTGCCCGGCGCTGACGGATTTTCGTCAGCAACAACCGAACAAAGGAGTGCTCATGGCAGTCGAAATCATCAAGCTGGAAGCCCCCTCGGCCACCCTCGGTGGCGGCGAAGGCGGCGGTTGCTGCGGCGGTAGCTGCGGTTGCAACAACAAGTAAGAGCACAACTCTTACGCTCAAACTGAAAAGCCAGCAGAAAAGCTAGCTCATGCGAAGGCCCCGGGTGACCGGGGTCTTCGTCGTTAAGCGGCTATTCGCACACCATGCCGTCGCCGTCGCCGTCGCGATAGAAGTTGTACTCGGGATCAACGCCACTGATGTACGGACCATACCCGTTCGCCTTGGCGTTCTTGCACGTGCCAAAGTCTTGGTCGACCACGCCGTCACCCGACCCGTTTCCGCCGTTCGCCGGTGTTCCCGATATCGCGTTCGGGTCAATCGCGATGGATGCGCGTTCGGGAACGACCACGGTCAGCGTCGAACATCCGCTCAACAGGTTGCCGAGTGCGGACCGCTCCGGGGCGTCGACGCTCAAGTTCCAGCGCCACTTCACGGCGACCCACGTTGCCGCGTAGTCGCAGTAGTAGCCAGTGTTCGCCGGTAACCATTCCGCCGGGTCTTGATCGCTCTTGGATCGATTCGAGGAGGCAGAAACGGCGATCAGGCTCGCTGCGTATCCCAAGTCATTGCCGAAGGCGACTCGCGTCTGTGGCTTCCACTGCCACGCACCCGAAACCCACGCTTCCTTGAGTGGGACGAAATGGTCGATATCCACGTCGCTGGCATCCGTGAACCACACGGCGTCATAAGCGGAGTACCAGCTGCCGGTCTCGATGGTGCAGGTGTTGCGTTTGGTCACGGGAACGCCAGGCAGTGACTCCGTCTTGAGCACTTCGGCGCGCGTGTCGCACCCGTCGCCGTTGGCATCAATCCAGGCGTTGAACAAGTCGCGCTCGTACCCGGTGTGTGCGTCGGGGGAGTCGTCGGCAGGAAGCTCGGCGAGCATGGCAACGAAGGTCAGAGCGTCACCCGTCGCAGCCGACGTCGCCGTGGGTGTGGGTGTGGGTGACGGCGTGCGCGTCGACGGTGAGGATGAGCTCTTCGGTGCGGACGGGCGCACGCTGGGTTCGAGTGACGCCGAGGTCGTCGATGCACTCTGACCGGTAATCAGGCCAGCTAGTCCTGCGCTGTAGATGCCACCGACGACAAACAGAGGAACAAAGACGACGGCGATACGGGCCGCATTCGTCTGCTTGTCCCACCAGCTACCCATGCACTCAAGGCTAACTTGCACTCGCGACATGTTCTCACTCACACATCGGTTGCCCGGACTAGTCTGCAGAGATGACACAACGTCGTGCATTAGTCACTGGCTCCACGGGGTACATCGGGGGGCGCCTGGTACCCCGATTGCTCGAGGCGGGCTTTTCGGTGCGCGTGCTCGTTCGCAACGCCGAAAAGCTGCGTGACGTTCCCTGGCGTCGCCGGGTCGACATCGTCGAAGGCGACATCGGATCACGTGACGATGTTCAGGCAGCTTGCGATGACGTCGACGTTTTCTACTACCTCATTCACGGCATGGGCCAGCCCGGCGACTTCGAAGAATCGGAAAGGCGTGGAGCGCAGAATGCCGCGCGCGCGGCAGCCGAAAACGGCGTGTCACGCATCGTTTATCTCGGCGGCCTTCACCCACAGGCCGAAGACCTGAGCAAACATCTTCGCTCCCGAAAAGATGTGGGCGACATCCTGTTGGACTCTGGCGTTCCGACCGTCGCACTTCAGGCCGGCGTCATCATTGGTTCCGGTTCCACAAGTTTCGAGATGATTCGTCACCTCACCGACGTCTTGCCGATCATGACCGCGCCAAAGTGGGTCGGAAACATGATTCAGCCGATTGCCGTGCGCGATGTCATGCACTACCTGATTCGCGCCGCTGACTTGCCGGCGAGTGTGAACCGGGCGGTCGACATCGGAGGCCCGGATGTTCTCAGCTATGGCGACATGATGAATGGCTACGCCGTTGAGGCGGGGATGCGCAAGCGCAAGATTATTCGTCTTCCCGTTCTGACCCCCTACCTGGCCAGCCAGTGGGTCAACCTCGTGACGCCGATTCCGCGCGCTCTCGCGGTGCCCATCATCGCGAGCCTGCAGCACGACTGCGTGATGACGAACCACGACATCGATGCCATCATCCCCCCGCCCGAGGGCGGTCTCACGGGCTACCGTCGTTCCGTCAAGCTCGCTTTGGAACGCCTTGCTGCGGGTGACGTTGAAACGAGCTGGCAAAACTCGTCGATCGCACGCGCGCCGAGCGACCCACTGCCGTCCGACCCGGAATGGACGGGGTCGAAGGTGTACACGGATATTCGGGTTCGAGACTGCGCGGCACCCGCCGCGTCTCTGTGGGCGGTCATCGAATCCATTGGGGGCGACAACGGGTGGTACTCCATGCCCATGGCGTGGGGCGCTCGCGGGGCCATCGACAAACTCATGGGCGGTGTCGGCCTGAGGCGAGGTCGCGCAAACCAACAGACGCTGCGCTCGGGTGAGGCTCTCGACTGGTGGCGCGTGGAACGTCTCGACAAAGGGCGTTTCTTGAGATTGCGTGCCGAAATGAAAGTTCCCGGTCGCGCCTGGCTTGAGTTATCTGCGGAGTCAGTCACCGAGCACACGTCGATCTATCGCCAGCGCGCCATCTTCTTTCCACGCGGGCTTGCGGGGCGCCTCTACTGGCTCTCCGTTCTCCCGTTTCACGGACTAATCTTCCCTGGCATGAGTCGTCGCATCGTCGCCGCGGCCGAGCGCATTTCAAATGAGAATCAGAAGCCGTTCATAGAGAACGCATAGAAACCGGCCTCACTCTGGAGTCACACCTGAGGCACGAATGCATCAGCGGACTAACTCGAAGGAGAACACAATGGCTGACAAGAAGCCGACGAACAACACCCCGGCCGGTGAAGGAAAGTCTTCTGCGGCAAAGAATGCCGGCGGCACCCCACCAGCGGGAGCGACAATCTTCGGTCGCCGACTCGGGGTCGGCGCTGTGGTTGGCGCATCAGTTGCTGGCCTCGCACTGCTTATCGGTGCCGGCGCAGCCGGTGCCGCCATCTCGCAGGCCGTCGATCACGGCGGGCGCGAACACGCCGAACACGGCCAAGCGGCTGACCGAGGGCAGGGCGACATGGGTGACAAGTCACAGAAGCACGGTGGCCCCGATGGCGAGAAGGGTCCTGGCCACGGTGACGGCCCGCGTGATGGTGCGATGAAGAACGGCGCCATGAAGGGTGACGGCCTGAAGGGTGACGGTATGAAGAACGGCGAAATGCCACACGAGCACGACGCCGATGGTAACGACATCATGCCCGACGGACAGATTCCTCCCGCTCCCGGAACAACCCCAGCTCCGTAATCTCGCGGAGACCCCAGAGCGTGTCGCGCATCCCGTCATATAGATCGGATGCGCGGCACGCGCTTTTTCGTGGGAATCTTGTGAGGGGCTACGCGGTTGTCTGAGATAACAATCGAAAGAGGCGCGCATGGAGAACACCGGTCACCTCGTTCTCGACATTGACGGCATGACGTGTTCGAGCTGTGTCGCCCGAGTCGAGAAATCTCTCATGGCGGTGCCGGGCGTGCAGGCGTCAGTGAATCTCATGACGAACTCTGCGCGCGTTGATTTTCCTGCCACGGTCACGGCCGATCAACTTATTGCGGCCGTTCGCACCATCGGTTATCAGGCGTCGGTCTCGACCCCCAGTTTCGTTGCGACAGCGCCGGCATCGGCAGAACAAACTCGGACCACACGGCAGCGCACCAATCTCATGGCCGTTCGTCTGTGGGTTGCGGTCGGGCTCACCGTTCCGGTTGTCGCACTTGCCATGGTTCCATCGTGGCAATTCATCGGGTGGCAGTGGGTGTCACTCGTGCTCACGACGCCGGTCATTGTGTGGTGTGCCTGGCCTATTCATCGCACGACGTTTGCCGGTCTTCGTCACGGTTCGCTGACCATGGACACACTGATCACGATGGGCACGGCCGCAGCCTACCTATGGTCGCTCTACGCACTGTTCTTTGGCATGGCGGGCATGCTCGGCATGCGGCACTCATTCGAGCTTTTCGCGTGGCAGCAAGACCCCACAATGAACATTTATCTCGAGACAGCCGCCGGCGTGACCACTTTTATTCTGCTCGGTCGCTGGCTCGAGCAACTTTCGAAGCGCTCGGCGTCACGCGCACTCGAGGAGGTCGGTCGTCTTCAGTCAACCGAAGCCACCGTCGAGCGCGCCGGAACTGAGGTCCGTATCCCGATCGAGCAGCTTCGCGTCGGTGACCTGGTCGTCGTTCGTCCGGGGGAGAGCATTCCGGTCGATGGCATCGTCTCCCGTGGACAGAGTGCCGTTGACATGAGCGCACTCACGGGAGAATCGGTGCCGGTCGATGTCGCCACGGGTGATCGCGCATCCGCCGGCACGGTAGCGCTCGACGGTCAACTGGTGATTGCAGCGGAACGCGTATTGGGCGATACTCGCTTGGCGCAACTTGGCACGCTCGTTGAGCAAGCCCAGCTTCGCAAAATGTCTCTGCAAAAACTGGCCGACAGAATCTCTGCCATCTTCGTACCCACTGTCATTGGGATTGCCCTCGTCACCTTTGCGGTGTGGCTCATGGTTGGCCAACCCGTCTCGGGTGCATTCATGGCAGCGGTCGCGGTGCTCATCATCGCCTGCCCCTGCGCACTCGGCCTTGCCACGCCTGTTGCTCTCATCGTTGGCACCGGCCGCGCAGCCAAACTCGGCATTGTCATCTCAGGCCCCGAAGTATTGGAACAGTCAGCAAAACTTGACACCATCGTTCTCGACAAGACCGGCACGATTACTTCCGGTCACATGGCCGTGGTCGCGATTCGTGTCGTCACCGGCGTCACTGAGCAGGATGCCCTGTCCCGAGCCTCCGCGGTCGAAGCGGGGTCTGAGCACCCCATCGCGCGCGCGATTGTCGAACGTGCGGCATCCGAACCGCACGCCGCTCGCTCTTCGGCGCAGCGATTTCGAGCAACCGCAGGTCAGGGAACCATCGCGATGGTTGATGGTTCCGAGGTGAGCGTGGGCAAGCTCGATTGGCTGGTCAGTTCGGGCAACGTCGTGCCGGCGTTACTGACTGGTCACGAAGAGGAGCAACAGCAGTCGGGACTGACAACAGTTGGTGTCGCGTGGGACAACCAGGTGGTGGCGATCATCTCTGTGGCCGACACGGTGCGAGATGACTCAGCCGATGCCATCGCGCGTTTGCGTGTACTCGGACTCGAAACGGTGATGGTAACCGGCGACGCGCAGCAAACAGCAACCACCATTGCGGCACGTGTCGGCATCACCCGCGTCGAATCCGGTGTCTCGCCTGAGGGCAAGGTCGCGTTCGTCATTGCATTGCAGGCAGAAGGTCATCGCGTCGCCATGGTCGGTGACGGCATCAACGACGCTGCGGCCCTCGCGCAGGCGGAAATCGGTCTGGCGATGGGCACGGGAACAGACTTGGCAATCATGGCCAGTGACATCACGTTGGTTCGTGGCACGCTATCTGCCGCGGTCGATGCCATCGTGTTGTCGCGTCGCACACTGAGCATCATTCGCGGAAACCTCTTTTGGGCATTTGCCTACAACGTCGTCACTATTCCGCTGGCCGCAGTGGGAATGCTCAATCCGATGATTGCCGGGGCCGCCATGGCGTTTTCGAGCGTGTTCGTCGTACTCAACTCATTGAGGCTTCGCGTCGCTACGCTGAAGTCATGACGCCTGTGGGGACTCGCTGGATTGCTGTGCTGAGTCTCGCGCTGGGAATTGCGACAGTCGGCCTCGCACCTGCACTTGTGACTTCCCCGGCGGGGGCGAGCGTCGAAGACTTCTCATTCCAAGCTATGTCCGTCAACTACGAGCTCAGCCGTGGATCGGATGGGGAAGCGCTCCTCACGACCCGGGAGCGGCTCGAAGCTGTGTTCCCACAAGAAGACCAGAACCGTGGGATCGTTCGAGCGATTCCTCTTTCTATCTTCGGGCTATCGACCAGCCCCATGATTTTGGCCGTCACAGACGGGAATGGCTCCGCACGCGCTTTTGAAACATCGGATGATGGTGACTTCTTAATCGTCACCATTGCGAGCGATTCCTTCGTTCACGGAGTTCAGGTTTACGACATCACCTATACGCAAACAAATGTCGTTTCAGAACCCGCAGGACCCGGCGGGCTTCAAGAGCTTTACCTCGACGTTAACGGTTCGGGATGGTCGCAGCAGTTCGGTGTTGTCACAGCCACCGTGAATCTCTCCCCAGAAGTCGCGAGCGCCTTCACCGGTGAGGCTGCCTGCTACAAGGGTTTAGCTGGCTCAACCTCGACGTGTGATCGACTTGAAACGCCAGCCGAGGCAACCGTCGGTTCCTCCGATTCGGCGACGCTGACTGCGGAGGCCCAAAACCTGTTTGCGGGCGAGACTCTCACGATTGCTCTTGGCTTCGCACCGCAGACTTTTGTCTTGCCGGACATGTCGTTTTGGGCGCATCCACTCGCATGGCTTTTCGTCACTCTCTCAAGCCTTCTGGTCGTTCTGACGCTTGCTTGCATCGTGCTGCGCTTCACCGTCTGGGGCAACGCCCCAGGGCGCGGGATAGTTATCGCGCAGTACGAGGAACCAGAGGGGATGTTCCCACTCGTGGCCGGCAACCTCATCGCTCGCACGAACCGGGCGATTCCAGCTGCGCTCATGGCTCTCGCGGTTCGCGGGCGTATCGCGGTGTACGAGCAGCAACGCGCGAGACGGGGCCAAGTTGGATTTGATCTCGAACTCGTCTCGACATCTCGCCTCGAACCAGAAGAGGCCCGCACGCTTCATGCAATTTTCGGTTCTGACCTCGCGGTTGGCACGCGCGTAAACACTCAAGAACGGAGCGCGCCTCGCGCAGTGCGAATGCGCCGGCTCATCTCCGCCACTGCATCCGAGACGGAGTTGCTTGGTTTTCGGACCAGGTCGCGTGAGGGTCTCCGTAGAACACTTTTGGGCGCAAGTATTGCGCTGGCGGCAGTAACTTTCGTCTCTGGGCTCATCATCACGACGGGTGGCCACATCGACCTTGCATCAGGGCTCATGACTTTCGTCGGCACACTTGCGGCAACAATCGCGGCGGTAAGTGCACTCGGACGTGTTCGACCGCTGACTCAGTCAGGCGCTCTGGCCCGCGAGCATCTTCGCGGGCTCAAACTCTTTATCCGCCTCGCTGAGGCAGATCGAATCGCGTTCTTGCAGTCTCCGAAAGGTGCACAGCGCCTCAGCGTCTCCGGTTCGGGGGCAAAAGCAGACGCGGCGAAACTCGTGCGCATTTATGAACGGGCCTTGCCATACGCAATGCTTTTCGGCTTTGAGAAGGAATGGGCGAAGGTACTCGCGACCGTCTACGACCAGGCGTCGGATGATCCGACCTGGTTCATTGGCTCTGGCCAGTTCAACGCAGTAGCGTTCTCGGTAGGCCTAAACAGCTTTGTCGCGAGCGCTGGTGCGGCATGGGCGTATTCCGACGCAAGTTCGAGTAACGCCGGATCGTCTGGTGGTGGATCAGCCGGCGGTGGCGGCGGTGGAGGAGGTGGCGGCGGTGTCTAACGCACAGTTCAATCGACCCAATGAGCGATACGGCAGTGACCTGATTCGTCCTGGTCTCTTGCCGGGCTTACTGGGCTCGGGAGCATGCCTTGCCGGGCTGTGGGCGAGCGGCACCGACTGGATGATCATGGTGTTGTTCGCGGTGAGCATCCTCAGCGCGATCATGGTGTTCTTCTGCATTCAAGCGGCTCGCGTGCAGCCTGCTCCCGCGACTCGAAGCCAACCGGCAGAACGCGACCGGCGGCCGTTGGTGATTTTCTTCGGGATTGCACTCGCGGTCATCGTGATTGTGTACAACCCGATTTCACCGTTCGTCTTGACCGCATCCGGAACCGGGTGGCAGCTGGCACAGGTTGCCGCTGGCGCCGTGATGTTTTTCGCCGGAGTACTGGTCAGAACTCCCGCGCCCAAGGGGTAGACTTTCCCTCGCCTTCTTGTGCGGTGACATGTCGCCCGATTTCTCTCGAAATCGTTGCGCGACACCCGAACAGAAGACAGCGAATCAACAATTAATGGTCAGTGACCGCGCGCAGTCCTGCGCGAGGGGTTGAGACCTTCGTTCACACAGGAGACCCACGTGGCTCGCAGTGGCACCCGCCGACACACGCTCGACAACACCGGGCTCATTCCTATTCTCGCGCGCAAGGTTCGCGAGGTAGAAGCTAAGGCTCAGACCGGAAAGAAGGTTGGTCCCACCAACCGTGTCAAGTTTCAGGTCATCGCCTTTTTGGTGCGCGAAGAGCGTGCGCGCGTAAAGACAGACCCAGATCTCACTGACCAACAGCGTGCCGAAGCACTCAAACGTCTCGACGGCGTGGCCACAATCTTGGCCAAGACGGCTGCCCGCGACACGTCGCTCATTGCGTTGCTCGAGGTTGACCATGCGACAGGCACCGTTGCCCAAACGATGCGTCGTGACTGGCTGCTCGAGTCGGGGGCCGAGGTTTCGCCCAACGATCTGATCATCGCCGCCGAACCAGTGAAGCCGGTTGAAGTGCTTTCCCCTGAGCTGGCCGAAAAGCAGGTTTTGCCGGTGTCGGTC
>WLDR01000003.1 GCA_009704705.1 Actinomycetota bacterium
CATCTCCGCCTTGGAGGCGGCCGGATCCGGCGTGGAGTCCCAGTACTGCAGGATCATCGGGGTGGCCATGTCGCCGGGGCAGATGCAGTTGCAGCGGATGCCCGCCTGGGCGTAAGTCGGATCGACACCAATCGCGCGTGTGAGCCCCAGCACACCGTGCTTGGAGGCGGTGTAGGCCGAGAGGTAAGGATCCGCGCTCAGGGACAGCGCCGATGCGGTGTTCACGATGCTACCTCCGCCGGTCTCGAGCATGGCACGAACAGCCTGACGGCATCCGTTGAAGACGCCTGTGAGGTTGATGTCCAGAACGCGCTGCCATTCCTCGTTCGACGTCTCATGCAGGGGCTTCTCGAGTTGAATTCCCGCGTTGTTGTGGATGAAGTTGAACCCTCCGAATTCCGAACGCGAGAGGTCAATCGCCGAATCGATGTCGGCGACCTTCGAGACGTCGACCCGCAGGCTGACAGCCTTGCCGCCTGCCGCTCGAACGAGATCGACTGTGTCATCGGCGCCACTGACATTAACGTCGACGCAAACGACGGCGGCTCCCGCGGCGGCGAGTGCCAGAGCGCTCTCTCGGCCGAGGCCCTGCGCTGCGCCGGTTACGACGCCAAAACGACCGTCAAGTTCCATGGTGATGTCTCTCTTTCAATTGGGTGCCGCTGGATGTGATGTGAGTTGATAAACAAAAGGAGTTGCGAACTATCTGTGTTCACATTGCGGTTGTGCCACCGTCGACCGAGATTGTCGATCCGGTTGCGAAGGGCATGGAGACCGCGACGAACACGATCGTCTCGGCGATCTCTTCGGGAGTGGCGAAACGCTTCATCGGAACGCGCTCAATCGCACCCTTGCGGGTTGCGACCGGGTCAGGAAACCACTCCAGCTCGGCGTCCATCATCGGGGTGTCAATTGGGCCAGGGCACACTGCGTTCACGCGGATGCGAGGAGCCAGCTCCATCGCCAACGCCTTCGTCATGCCGATGACACCGAACTTTGACGCGCAGTAGTGAACAAAAAGCCCCATGCCGAGGAAGGAAAGCTCTGAGCCGAGGTTCACGATGGAGCCACCGTCTGCCATGACGAGAGCCGTCTCGCGAGCAACGTAGAAGCTGCCGGAGAGATTGACCGCAATCTGCTCGTTCCACACGTCAGGAGTGAGGTCGTTCAGCGCGACCGGGCCGTCGATGCCGGCCGCATTGACGAGAAGTGTCGGTGCACCATGTTTGGTCACCACATCGGCCACAGCCTTAGCAACTTGCACCGGGTCAGAGACGTCGACCACATGCACTGACGATTGATCCGGGAAACCCGATACCGCCTTGCGCAACGGTTCTTCGCGGCGCCCGAATGCGGCAACCGTGGCACCCCGTTTGGCCAACAGCGCCGCTGTCGCGGCGCCAACGCCGGATCCTGCGCCGGTGACGATGGCGATGTGTCCTGAGAGATCCATGAGCACCCGTTTCGAGAAATCGTGATCCGCGAGTAACCGGGGATATCCGGTATTACCGGTAGGATAGGTTAGGTCAACCGATACCGCAAGTCTCGGCTCTTCTTCGTCGAGACTCTTTCCTGACAAGCGAGGTCCCATGCCCATCTCGATCGACAACTATGGCGTCACTCACGACGGCCGTCCTGTTCAGCGAATTGAGCTGACCGCCGGTTCTACACGAGCGGTCGTGCTCGACCTTGGGGCCCGGTTGCTGGAGATGTGGGTGCCGGATCGAGACGGTAATGTCGCTGACATCGTGCTCGGTTACCCGGATGTTCCGGCTCATGAAGCGGGCACCGCCTACTTTGGTGCGACATGTGGACGATTCGGCAACCGCATTCGGCGCGGTCGCTTCGAGCTCGAGGGCACGGTTCATCAGCTCACGGTCAATGAGGGGCTCAATCATCTTCACGGAGGCACGGTCGGATTCGACCGGCACATCTGGACAGTCATCGAGACCCAGGAGAACTCGGTGCGCATGCGACTGGAGCTACCCGATGGCGACCAGGGTTTCCCTGGGGCGTTGGTCGCAGAGATGCAGCTGACGGTTGGCGAGGGCAGTCTCGACATCGTGATGACCGCGACGACTGATCGCACCACCATCATCAACATGGTGCACCACAGCTATTGGAATCTCGCGGGCGCCTCGTCAGGAAATGTACTCGAGCAGGAGTTGCAGATCGACTCAGACTTCTACACGCCGGTCGACGACGAGCTCCTGCCAACGGGCGAAATTCGCCTCGTCGCGGGGACGCCATTTGATTTCCGTCGCCCCACTCCAATCGGGCAGGCCATTCGTGACGTCGATCACGCCGGCGCAGGGCGTTCGGCCCCCGCCGGATACGCCGGATACGACCACAACTGGATCCTGCGCAAGCCTGCCGGCGAGATGGGGCCGTGCGTCTGGGCCCGCGATCCGAAGTCGGGTCGGCAGATGACCTTGCGCACTAATGAGCCAGCGGTGCAGTTTTATCCCGGCGGATACCTCTCGGACGAGGTAACTGGCAAGCACGGTGGTAGCTACGCGCCCTTTCAAGGATTCACGTTGGAAACCCAACGATTCCCCGACGGCCCGAACTTCGCACACTTTCCGTCGTGCAAGCTCAGCCCGGGTGAGGTCTACGAGCACGTGATGGAGTTCCGTTTCACCGCCGAGTAGTTTCGTCCATGTTGAGGCAAGAATGAGGAGAAGCCACGTCGGGTCAGTGGCCCGAATCTCTCGAGAGGATCGTGCAAAGAATGACGACTGAATCCCATCAGGATGATTTGAGGCTCCTTCGCACCAACCTCGAATGGGTGAGCCGTCAGCTCGCGCTGGCCGGAGAGCCGTTCGTCGGTCTTGCCGAGGCCACGGCCATTGCCGATCAGGAGTCGGCAGATCTGGCCGCAATCTCCGCCGTTCTCGCCGACCACGTGATCATGAGCGTCGAGCTCGACCGTTCGGGGTTCGCGCGGTCGACGGAGTCCAAGAAGCGGGTCGAGACGGTGACCGGCGGATGGTCACACTATCTCGTCGAGGTTCTCAACCCGACCTCGGCGGTGGGAAGGTTGTGGTCGAACCTCCCGGATGGATTGGCGTTCATGACCGCACGTGAGAGCCACGCCATCGTGCCCGCACTGTACGACATGCTCGACAATGCGCCGATGATCCGCGGCGAAGGCGTGATGTTCGAGATCGTAGGCGATCAAGTCCTCACGGGTGCCCGCCGGCAGTTCGTGCTCGTTGCAATCTTCACTCGGGATGAGGGCCCGGCGACGACCTACCTCGCCATCAGCGCGGGCGACGGGTTTTTCGGCTTTCACGTCGGGCATCAGGGCGCGTCGTTTGAGCTCGAGGCGCGTGCGTCGATCCCCGTCACGCTCGAGGTGCGCGATACCAATGGCGCGTCGTGCACGTTCCGATTGACGATCAAGGATGGTGCGGGCCGCGTCTTCCCACCGCGCAAAATGCGCATCGCCCCCGACATGTTTTTTCACGATCACATTTACCGCTCCACCGGGGAGGTGGTGTTCCTGCCGCCCGGCACCTACACGGCGACCGTCACACGCGGACCTGAGTACCTCTGCCAACAGATTGAGTTTGTCGTGGCCGATACGCCCCGCTCGCTCGAGGCGACGCTGATCCGGTGGGTGACTCCGTCGGATGACTCGTATTACTCCGGCGACATGCACATTCACGCGGCCGGGTGCTCTCACTACAGTCTTCCGACGGAGGGTGTCTCTCCCGAGACGATCATTCGCCACGTGCGCGGTGAGGCGATCGATGTGGGCGGCGTTCTCAACTGGGGCCCGTGCTATCACTACCAGAAGCAGTTCTTCACCGGCTCCAGTATCAGTCCCTTCGCCGGCCTTGAGCATCCTTCCCTCCAAGAGGCGAACGGGGTGCGCTGGGAGGCCACGGCCACGGATCGGGATGCCGAGTCGGTGCTCCGATACGATCTCGAGGTTTCTGGCTTCCCATCTGGCCATTCGGGGCATCCGGTGCTACTCGGCCTGACCGATCCCGAGTATCCGTCAACGTCCTCGCCCAAGGACTGGCCCAGCTGGAACCTCCCGATTATGCAGTGGGCGCGAGCCCAAGGCGCGATTACTGGCTACGCGCACTGCGGTATCGGCATGGGTGTCGAGAGCGACGACCTACCCAACTGGGAGATTCCGGGCTTCGCGAGCGTCGGCTTGAACGAAGCACTGGTCGATGTCGTGCACGGCGCTATCGACTTCATCGGCTCGGCACAGGAGTATCCCGTGTACGAGCTGAACTCCTGGTACCACATCCTCAATGCAGGATTCGATCTGATCATGATGGGCGAGACCGACTATCCCTGCCTGTTCGATGAGCGTGTTGGCGTCGGCAGAACCTATGTGCCGTCGGGTACTGCACCGCGCGGTGACCGAGGCGCGGAGATCTACCTCGCCGGCATCCGGGACCCTCGCACCTACTTCGGCGACGGGCGATCCCATTTTTCGCAGATTCAGCTCAATGCGAAGCAGTCGGCCTCGGGATGGTCGATTGCCAAGGGCGAATCGCTTCGCGTCAGCGCCGTGGTGAGAGCGTGGATCGATGAAGATCCTGCCTCAGAGGTAGCCTCGATTCGGCACCTCCCGCCGTACGCCGGCCCGGCGTGGCACATCGAGCGCGCTCGCGTGGGGGATTCCCGCCACGTCACTGTTGAACTGATCGAGAACGGGCTGCCGATCGCGCAGACCACGGTTCTCGCGAACGGCCAGCCGCAGGCAATCACGTTTGATGTCGAGCTCAGCGAGTCGGGGTGGCTGGCGTTACGAATCCTTCCCTCCGCGCACACTCAGGCCTTTCACATCACGGTGGCCGATGCCCCCGCCCGACCGATCCGGACCAGCGCGGAGTGGTGCGCCAATGCGGTGGATCGCCTCTGGGCCGAAGTGGGCAAGTTCATCGCGCAGCACGAGCGCGAGGAAGCCAAGATCGCTTACGCACAAGCCTCCGACGAGTATCGGCGCCGAGCGGCGGAGGGTCGCTGATGGCTGACCACGTGCACCACAGCGGTAACCACTCCGCCAGCAATCGCGCAGAGCTCTTCGTCGGAGTCGCGCACGACTGTTGTATCGTCGCACCGGATGTGCAGGTGCACATCGCCGTCGGAATCAGCGCGGAGGACCGGGTGAGTGCGATTCCCCGTCATCGCCGGGAAGTGTTCGCCGGATCATCCGGGGCACTCTTGCTCGAGATTCAGAACAACGGCTTCGTGACCTCGCCCCTCGCGATCGACATTGAATCTGATAACCCCGACTTCCACTTTGTCGTGGATCCCACGCCCCTGACCGGTGAGCTTCTCGAGCGCCGTGAACTGGCTTTTCATAGTTCGGGACCGGGCTGGACGTCGCTGGCGTTGAGGTTTCGCACGACGTCGCTGGTTGGCGATCTGGCCGATCGTGATCGCGTGGACATGATGATTGTCTGTGAATGAAGGGTGAGTCAATGTCAGGGCGAAGGAGTAGAGATATGAAGGTGCGGGCAGTTCTCCTACCCCACAGCCATTGGGATCGGGAATGGTACGAGCCGTTCTCCGTCTTTCGTGAGAAGCTCGTCGATCTGATTGACGGTGTGCTGCACGGACTCGCCCACGAGCCCGGATTCACTCACTTCCATCTCGATGGCCAGGCAATCATGCTCGACGACTATCTCGCCGTACGCCCCGAGCGTGAGTCCGAGGTTCGCGCGCTGGTTAAAGCCGGCCGCCTGTCTGTTGGCCCGTTCTACACACTCACCGACGAGTTCCTCGTGTCGGGGGAGAGCATCTATCGCAATCTCGAGTGGGGAATGTCGCGCGCACAGCAGTGGGGTGCCCCCTCGCCGACTGACGGCCCGTGGGCGGGCTACATGCCCGACCAGTTCGGTCACATCGGCCAGTTTCCTCAAATCTTGCGGGCGTTCGGCATCCAACACGCAGTCATTCTTCGTGGTGTACCGGCGTCGATCGGCACATCCGTTTTCCGATGGCGCGCACCGGACGGCAGCGAGGTGCTGACTGAGTATCTGATTCATGGGTACTACCCGGGCGCGGATATCGATCTTCCGTTGACGGTCGAGGACCGTGCTCAAGAAATGCGCACAGCCATTGATCTCGTGGCCTCGGTCTCACCGCGGTCCACAGTGTTGCTCCCCGTGGGTGCCGACCACTGGGCCCCTGTGCCTGGCATGTTTGAGCGAGCGATCGAGACGAGCGCTCTCGTCGACGCAGACGTTGAAATTGGGTCGTTGGCGAGATTCCTTTCGGTGGCAGAGACCCCCGCAGACCTCCCCGTCTGGCAAGGAGAACTCCGGGCTGCATCAACGTGGATTCTTCTGCCGAACACCATCGCGACCCGGGCGTATCAGAAGCGACGGCGCGGAATCTTGGAGACTCGGCTCGAGCGGTATGCGGAACCTCTGTCCGCTCTCGTTCCCGGAGTCGAGTGGCCAGCCCACGACCTGGAGCGCGCGTGGGATCTCATGCTGCAGAACACCGCGCACGACTCTGCCTATGGGGCCGGGGGAGATGCCACCGCCCGTGACGTCGACGCCCGGTTCGATACGGTGCAGCAGATTGTCGACCCGCTCATCACCCAAGGCATGCAAACTCTGGCGAAGCAGAGTTCGATCCCGGGAGTGCTGCGATTCAACCCGTCACCGTTCCGCCGACAGGCCGTCGACGGACTGTCGTGGTCGGTCGATCGACCCGAAGACGTGGCTCGGTTCGAGCCGCGCCCGGTCGAGTTGTCGGTAACAGGACACACGATCACCCTGCCCAACGGAGTGGCCATTCGATTCACCGACGAGGATGACGAGGGTGACCTGTTCACTTTCTCACCCGCGGGCGAGGCGCGGTCGCCGGCGGTGACCTCTGACGGCGCATCAACTCGCGTGATGTTCCTCGGTGTTTTGATCGACGTCAGCGCCACGTTGGCCGAGGGCGAGGAGCACGTTCGACTGCACCTGCGGATCGAGAACCAACGCGAAAACCATCGGTTGCGCCTGCGAGTGACACTCCCGAGCGCTCCGATGGGCTCTGCTGCGCTCGTGCCGTTCGAGATCGTGCACCGTGAACTCGTGGGCGAAGGCTATGAATCCGAGGTTGGGTCGGTGACGTGGCCCGCAAGCGGTGCGGTGCTCGCGGCCGGCACGGCACTTCTTGGCGAGGGCGTTTTCGAGTACGAGGTGGATGGCGCTGAACTCGCGGTGACGTTGCTCCGCTCCGCCGGGCAGATTGCCAAGCCGAGCGTGGCAACCCGTCCAATTTGGGCGGGTCCCTCGATCGACGCTCCCGAGGGCCAATGTCTCGGGGTCAGCGAAGTCGTATTCGGAGTGCGGACCGACTGCGCTGTCGACGAGCTCGTCGCAGCTTGGGAGGCCTTCGCTCTGCCCCTCCTCTCCGTTCCCACACCAGGCGCGGGGGATGCTCTGCCCGGTGCCCTCGCGTCCATCGAGGGTGCGCAGCTGTCGAGCGTGCGACAGCTTGATGGCCGCACCACCGTTCGAGTGTGGAATGACCACTTGACGCAATCCCGGCTTGCCAGGGTAGACGGTACTGAGGTCACGCTGGGGCCGGCCGAGATCCGACAGATTGCCCTGCCATCCGATGAATGACGCCGAGCGGATTGAGGCGCCAAGCATAGAGCTGCCCCGAAGTGACCTCATCCGCGCGATTCGCGGGGCGGCTGAGGTCGTCGACGAGGCTGGCGTGCTTACTCCGCTGAGGCTGCCCCAATGGGTTCGGGCCCAGCAGTTCGACACCATCATCGAGACCATGGCGTCCGCCTCGGCGGGCGTAAGGATTGTTCTGGAGGGCTCGGCATCCGCGGTCGAACTGGAACTGGATATCGAGCGCTTGTCTCGAGACGATCAGGAGCCATGGCCCGCGTCAATCGTCGCGACGGTCGGGGGCGTCGTCGTGGACACCCGCACCGTTGACGATGCAATCGGGGCACGAGTGATGCTCGACCTGGCAAGCGATGCAGCGCGCGGGCTCGACGGGCGCCTCGAGATCTGGCTGCCTCATACCGCCCGGGTCGGGCTTCGGCGGCTGTGGTCTAACGGCCCCCTTTCGGTGCCGAATCAAAAGGCGGACCGTCGCTGGCTGCACCATGGCAGTTCGATTAGTCACAGCCTGGAGGCTGACGGGCCGGTCACCCGTTGGACGGCTCAGGTCGCGCGCGGTCAGAATCTCAGCCTGATTGACATGGGGTTTGCCGGCGAAGCGATGCTCGACCCATTCGTCGCGCGCGTGATTGCCGCCAGCGATGCTGATGTCATCACCCTCAAGCTCGGAATCAACATCGTCAATGCGGGAGGGATGATTCCGAGAACGTTCGGGCCGGCCCTGCACGGATTCCTTGACATCATCCGCGAGGGGCACCCGCACACGCCTGTCATAGTCATCTCGCCGATTATTTGTCCGCCGCATGAGCACAACCCGGGACCGACCCTTGTGGGCAGCTCGGGGTTCTACGGTCGCAGTCCCGACCCTGACGAGGACGCCCTGGATCTTGTTCGGGTGAGGGAGATCATCGCCGACGTCGTTCGAACCCGAGCTGCCTCCGATGGCCACCTGAGTTATCTCGACGGGCGAGAACTTCTGGGCGTCGACCCCGGCGACGCAGCCCTTCTGCCGGACTTGTTGCACCCCGACCAGGCGGGCATGAACCTCATGGCCGCGCGGTTCAGCGTGATACTTGGCGAACTGCTGCGTGGCGGTTAGCCCCGGCGCTTCGTCAAGAGTCGCACGACCGGAGCAAGTGCTTCCTGGCGAGCGGCCCACGAACCCAGCTTGCCGAGCTGTGGATGCTGCATCACGCGGTGTGCCAGGGGCGCACCGCCGACACGCAGAGAGGTGCTCGAGCTCCGCTGAGGAGTCCATCCGCCTGCGGCACGGTCGGCGATGATGGCGTGGGCGGCGTTTCTGCCGGGGGCACCGATGACGCCGCCGCCGGGGTGCGCTCCGGAACCGCAGAGGTAGAGGCCTCGGATCGGTGACCGATACGATCCCACTCCGGGAACAGGTCGCGATCCAAACAGCTGCCCGGCGCTCAACGCGCCGTGGAAGATGTTTCCGCCCGCCATGCCGTACTCACGTTCGAGGTCGAGTGGGGTGATTGTGTAGGTGGCCTCGACTGTGCTGCTCAGTCCCGGCGAGAAGTCGTCGAGACGCTTGACAACACTTGCCGTGAACTCATCTCGGTAGTCGTCCCACGTGCCACCAGCAAGTTCATAAGGTAGCTGCTGGATGCCCGTGCTGATGAGGTGCTTGCCGGCCGGGCCCATCGCGGGATCGTGCACCGTCTGGATGATGAACTCAATCGGGAAGCGGGTCGGCAATACGCCATCTCGCTGCGCGTCTGCCGCACGCTCGAACGCGCTCGTCTCGGCGCCGAGCAGCGTGAGTCCCCGGTGTTCCGGGCCTTCTCCGGTGCTGGATCCGATGAACTGGGGAAGCTTGTCGACAGCGAGGAAAACGCGGGCCATCGACCCACGGGTGTCGAAAGTAGAAATCGCCTTGACGAAGTCGTCCGGCAATGCCTTCGGATCGGTCAGGTGGCGATAGGTCGTGACCGGGTCGGCGTTCGAGGCGACAATGTTTGCGCGCAGCTCCGTACCGTCGGCCAATACGACCCCGCGAGCCTCACCGCGTTCGATGATGACGCTAGCCACCGAGCTGTTCGTGAGAATCTCGACGCCCTTCGAGCGAGCGCGTGCTGCGAGAGCCTCCGCGATGGATCCCATGCCACCGCGCGCGAAAGCGAACGCTCCCATCTGGCCGTTAACCTCGCCGATGGCGTGGTGTCCGTAGACGAACGCCCATCCTGGCGTGCTGGGCCCGCCGTACACCGATACGACGCCGAGGAACGTCATCAGTCCCGAAAGAATGTCGCTCGAGACATAGCGGTCGAGCAGGTCCCTAATCGACAGGTTGAAGAACTCGTCGAACAACCGTGCCTCGCCGCTCTCCTCGAAAATCTGCATCACCGTGGACATCGACGGCGGCTCGCTGCTGAGGATAATCTCACGGGTGAGCTGTGCAAAGCGTTCCAGTCGGAGGCCGAACTGGAGGAATCCGTCACTAGCGCCGGGGGAGACGCGTTCGATTTCTTTCAGCGCCTTTGCCAGTTCCCTATAGAGGTGAAGGTGCCTTCCGTCTTCCAGGATGCTGGAGGTGCCCATGTCAGTTTGGTAAAGCTCGAGGCCGAAGTTCGACAACTGCAGGTCCTTGAGGATGACGGGGTGAAGCAGCCCCGAAACATACGAGCACGACGACATGCGGTAGCCGGGAATGAGCTCCTCGGTCACCGTAGCGCCACCGACAACTTCGCGTCGCTCGAGAACGAGCGTCTTCAGGCCAGCATCGGCGAGGTAGTTCGCCGCGATGAGGCCGTTGTGGCCGGCACCAATAACGATTGCATCCCATGACATGGTCTTCACTGTAAAGCCTTTCCTCGTTGGCAACTTTATCGTTCCACCTGCTGTGGTGCAGATGACTTTTTTTGTTTGCGCGCTATGCCGGTCCCGGTGCGAGGCGGGTCAGCGCCCGCTCAAACGCCCCCGCGGTGAACTCGACATCTTGAGCCGAGTGTGACGCCGAGATGAAGATCAGGCCACGGCTGGTCGTGCGAACTCCCTCGTGCTGAAGCTCCTGCAGGAGCGAACCGAGTCGAACAGGATCCGCGGCCGTGGAGAAGGACGATCCATCGGTGATTTCGGTCTCGGGTCCGAATCGGAGCTGCAACAGACCATCGACGGCGGTCACGTGCAGATCGACCGAGGCAGACGCGACGACATCGCGCAATGCCGTCGCGAGTTGCTGAGTTCGGGCGGCTATCGCGGGGTATGGGTCGTTGTCGCGCAGCTCTCGTACTGTGGCCACGGCGGCTGCCATCTGAGCGACTCCCGTGTTATAGGTACCGGAATGGTTGACCTGTCCGGTGCCGACGGCAGCGAGCAGATCGGCACGTCCGCCGAGCACGGCTACCGGGTAGCCCGCAGCAATCGCTTTGGCATAGACCGTCAAATCTCCGTGCACGCCGTACCGTTCTTGTGCGCCTCCGAGTGCCACTCGGAATCCCGTGATTACTTCGTCGACGACGAACACGATCCCATAGCGTCGGCACAGCGCAGCCACCTTCTCGAGGTAGCCCGGCAGTGGTTCGATCAGTCCGGTGTTGCACATGATCGGCTCCATCAAGAGAGCTGCGATTGAGTCGTGGTGCTGATCGAGCAATTGCTCGAGGGCATTCAGATCGTTCCAACGGCACAGAAGCACGTCTTCGGCTGCCGAGACAGACTGTCCAGGCGTGAGCGCAGGTTCTGTAACGTCAAGACGAGCGGGATCGACAAACAGAGGGTCGAGCCAGCCGTGATAGTGACCCACGAAGCGCACGACGTGCTGTCGACCCGTGGCCGCGCGTGCGACACGCACGGCGAGCAACGCCATTTCGGTTCCGGAGGTTCCGATACGAAGCTGTTCGACCCACGGGGCCGCACCGCTGATCAGTTCTGCAAGCTCAAGCTCTTCATCGCACTGGCCGGCGAACAGTTGGCCACGTTCGAGCGATTCTCGAACAGCATCGACGACGACTCTCGGAGCGTGGCCCAGAATGTGCGGGCCCATACCCATTGCGTAATCGACATACTCGTTGCCGTCCACATCCCAGATGTGTGAACCGACGGCGCGAGAGTAGGTCAGTGGCGTCGGGAATCCGCGGAGGCGAACATTCGAGTTGACTCCCCCGGGGATTACGGCTTTTCTGCGCTCGTGCGCACTCACTGATCCGCGCGTCACATCTTCGCTGGTCGATTGGGTTGAGCTCGACATACATAACCGCTTTCTCTTGACACATCCGGTGCGCAGCGTTGACAATATCGCAAACAGGTTTATCGTTCAATTCATTTTCAGCTTCACTGTCGCTGTGTCACCGGATTCGGCTTGACGCACGGCCCGTCGGCTGGCATGATTGAAGTGGTAATACCAATCTTACCACTTGATCAAGGACGATGATGACCTCGACGATTGCCCTCTCGCCCCTTCTCTCAGTGAGCGCGGCTATGGCAATTAACGGCGAGTACGTCTTCGATTTGGGGTCGGTGCCCTGGAGTCGGCGGGGTGCCTACATGGCGATCACGACGAACGTGGCAACGATGGATCACCCCGGTCGCAATCACGAAATCGAGCCTGGCATCTACCTGACTGATGTTTCGGGGAGTCGTCTGTGGCGCTGGAACGGCGTGTTTCGCATCGAGTTGACGAAGAACGGAAGCGTCGTCAAGCCAACCTCAATCGAGGGGCGACCGGGGCATCTGCACATCGTCAGCGAAGACGGCGAGATAGAAGCGACCTGGGATGGAACCGACACCATTCGGTTCAGCGGACACGGAATCGGCATTCGTTTTGTTCAGAGCGTGATTGACCCGATGGATTCCGCACTCGCGTTTCCGATCGGTGAATCGGAGTTTCGCCTGCAGATGGGGGAGGACGCGCACTATTCGATTTCTCGAATTGCCGGCGACCTCACCGTTGACGCGCCTCGGGTTCGCACCGGCGCATCCGACACCGTTGATCGCAAAGTTGTCGACGCGAGCGCGCCGGGGGATGGTCGTTTTGAAATTGCCCTCACTCAATACGAGAGTGGATACGCGGCGCCCGAAAAGTTCCGGCCGTTCGCCGAGGCTCTCCAAGACACCAGGGACGACATCTCAGCTTGGTGGTCGGCCTTCCGCCCGAGCGAGACGGGAATCACGGAAGCTGCGGCATACCTCACGTGGTCGACAATCGTGGCCGCACGGGGAATTTCGGCTCGGCCCGCAATGTTGATGTCAAAGAACTGGATGAACGCTGTCTGGAGTTGGGACCACTGCTTCAATGCCCTTGGTCTGGCCCGATCGCACCCAGACTTGGCTTGGGATCAATTCATGCTCCCCTTCGATCAGCAGCACGCCCAAGGTGCGCTACCTGACTTGATGCACGACAACGGACGGATGTGGGGGTTCGTCAAGCCCCCGGTTCACGGCTGGACACTGAACCACCTCATCAATCTCGGGGTTGCGACTCGGGAGCGGATTGCCGACGTCTATCCCCGATTGGTCGCGTGGACGAACTGGTGGCTTGCCTATCGTGACCTCAACGGCGACGGACTGCCTGTCTACTTCCACGGCTGCGATAGCGGGCAGGATAACTCGACCGCGTTCGACGCAGAAGGATTCCCGTCGACGAGTCCTGACCTCGCAGCCTTCTTCGCTCTTCAACTGCGGTGCTTGAGTCGTGTCGCAACAATGCTCGGCTTGAACGACGATGCGAGCCGGTGGACAGAACTCGAAAATCAGACCATTCAGTCGATGGTTTCGAAGTTGTGGGGTCCCGATGGTTTCTCGCCTCGAGGTTCCATCAACAACGAGCAGCTCAGGGGGGCATCGACAAGCCAGGTCGTCTTCCTACCCCTTCTGCTGGGCGATGCGCTCCCCGACGACGTGCGCGAGTCACTGGTCGAAAGATTCTTGTCCAGCGGGCTGCTCACGGCACACGGCGTAGCCAGTGAAAGTCCGGACAGTCCTTCCTATGAGCCGGACGGTTACTGGCGTGGGCCAATTTGGGCGCCCACCACCTTATTGATCGCGGATGGCCTTGCTCGATGCGGGCGCCCCGACCTCACGGAGGTCATCGCCCAAGGCTTTCTCGCAAACTGCGACATCAACGGCTTCGCTGAGAACTACGACGCAGTCACGGGGAGAGGCTTGCGCGATCGCGCCTATAGCTGGTCCGCCAGCGTGTACAGCGTCTTCTCAGAGCAGTCAGAAATCTTTCGAGAACCACCCGGCTCTCGAACATAGACGAAGTGTCACCAAAGGCACTTCGCTCGGTCTCCCTGAGGCTGAGCACCATTCACACCAAGAAAAATGAAAGGTAGAACATGTTCGCATCACTTCGCAAGAAAGTGGGCGTAGCGGTCGCCGTGGCCGGGGCCTTGGCCCTGAGCGCGTGTGCCGCGCCCGCGCCCGAAGTTTCGGGAAAGTTAACTGTTTGGACCGAGGACTACTACGTCGCGATTTTTGAGCCATTGGCTCAGGAATGGGCGGCTGAGGTGGGCATCGAGATCGAGTTCGTCACAAAGGACTTCTTCGAGATGACCAACCAGTTCATCGCCGCTGTTCCTGCCGGCGAGGGCCCCGACCTATTCATCGGAGGTATGGCCACTACTCTGCTCGTCGGCAACGGCGTTGTTGCGCCCGTAGAGCTCGGTGACAAGGCCAATCTCTTCAGTGCCAACGCTCTTGCTGCCGGCCAGTTGGACGGTGTTCAGTATGGCATTCCGTTCTCGATTGAGAACGTCGCCGTCTACCGCAACACTGACCTCGCACCTGAGCCCGCGGCTACGTTCGACGACGCGATTGCAACCGGAAACGAACTGGTCGCCGCCGGCAGTGCCGACTCGCCGTTCGCGGTGGGTGTCGGACCCGACGGTAACTCTTACCTCCTGATGGGATTGCAGTCGTCATTCGGCAGCACTCTCTTCGACGGCGAGGAGCTCACGATCGATGACCAGGCTGGTCAGGATTTTGCTGCAGCACTGGCCGACTGGGGCGCGAGTGGAGCCATCAACCCTGACATGACTCTGGACATCGCTCTGACCCAGTTCAAGGAGGGTCGCACTCCTTACTTGATCACCGGTCCGTGGGACTTGAACGGCATCAAGGAGTCAGGCGTGCCCTACGCAATCGACCCGATTCCTTCGGCAGGTGGCGAAGTTGCAGCTCCGTTCGCGGGCAACTACGCCGTGTACCAGAGCTCCGAGGCGACGAACCCGCTCGCCGCTTCGCTCTTCCTCACCGACTTCATGACGAGGACAGCGACAGCCGTTGGCATCTTCGAAGGCAACAAGACGCTGCCTGCGCTGATTCCCGCCCAAGAAGAGGTCTCTACTGACCCCGACGTGAAGGCCTTCGCCGAAATCGGAGCCACCGCCGTATCCATCCCGGGACTCGCCGCGATGGACCAGGTATGGGGCCCATGGGGCGAGACCGAGATGGCGATCCTCCGCGGGCAGGCAGCTGACCCCGTGCAGGCGTGGATCGACATGGGCGTCAGAATCCGTGAGGCTATTGCCGCCGGGTAGTTAACTGAATCGGTGTCCCCGGGGGAAACCCCGGGGACACTTTTCCCCCAAGTAACCAAAAGAGGACAAGCAAATGGTGCGTCTATCGACTACTAAGCCAGCCAGTGTCGGTTCGGCACTTCGACCGAAGGCAAGCATTTTCGGATTGACGGTCAAGATCATCCTTATCGGACTGGTCGACGCATTCGGCCTGTTTATGGTGTCGCAGTTCTTTCTCGTCGATCAGATCGGACTGGCCGCGGTAGCGATTCTCGGCCTCGTCGTCATCAATGTGATCTATTGGCGACGCGGGGGGCTTGCCGCCAAGTACCTCACGCCGGGACTGGTGTTTCTTCTTGTTTTCCAGGTCTTCGTGATCATCTATACGGTCATCATCTCTTTCACCAACTCCGGAACTGGGCACAACGTATCCAAAGACTCGGCGATCGAGTCCATCATCAACAACTCCATCGTTCGCGTTGAAGACTCGCCGACATACGACGTACGCGTCCTTGAACAGGGTGGCAACTTGTTTCTGTTGGCAACGTCGCCCGACGGTGATTTTTTTCTCGGAGGACAAGACGAGCCGCTGAAACCCGTGGTGCCTAGCAAGACGGCCAGTGGGATCGCAACAGAAGTCACTGGGTACAACACCCTCAAGCTTGCGCAGATCTTCGCAGTTCAAGAAGAACTCGCTGAACTCACCGTTCCTCTCGACGACAATCCGGCAGACGGATACCTTCGATCAGCGGACGGGTCAACGGCCTTTGTATTCTCTGCGAACCTGGTGTACGACGCGTCGAACGATACCTTCGTCGACCCGAGCACCGGCAACACTTTCGTCGACAACGGCGCGGGAAACTTCGTTGATTCGAATGGCGAGGAGTTGCAACCCGGCTGGAACACTGCCATCGGCTTCGCCAATTATGCGAAGGCTCTCGGGGCCTCGGCCCAGGTCGAGCTGTTGGGAGTGTTCGTCTGGACGCTCACGTATGCGGTTTCGTCCGTCGCTCTCACCTTTGGACTGGGTCTTTTTCTCGCCATCACGATCAACGGTCTTCGAGGAACGCGGCTCTATCGGTCGCTCCTCATCCTGCCGTACGCGTTTCCCGTCTTCCTGTCCGGCTTGATTTGGTCAGGGTTGCTCAACGAGACATTTGGATTTGTCAATCAAGTGTTGCTCGGCGGCGCGAGCGTTCCGTGGCTGCAGGATCCGATTTTGGCCAAAATCAGCGTCATTCTTGTGAGCGTCTGGTTTGGATTTCCGTACTTCTTCCTGGTGTGCTTGGGTGCTCTGCAATCGGTGCCACCGGAGCTGGCGGAAGCCGCGCGCGTAGATGGCGCCAAGCCGAGTCAAGTCTTCTCCAAAATCACGTTGCCGTTGGTTCTGGTTGCAACGTCACCGCTGCTTGTTGCGGGTTTTGCCTTCAGTTTCAACGACTTCAACACAATCTTTGTGCTGACCGGCGGTGGTCCGATCAACATCGACTCGTCGATCAGCGCCGGCGCGACTGACATCCTCATCACTCTGGTGTACAAGCAAGCATTCGTGAACACCACCGTGGATTACGGCCTGGCGAGCGCCTTTGCGGTCATCATCTTCTTGGTCATCACGATCATGTCCATTTTTCTGTTCCGTCGCACGCGATCACTTGAGGAGGTCTACTGATGACCACCATGTCTTCATTTTTCTCGTGGGTTGCGCAGCGCGGCTGGAGACACCTGGTCGCCATCGTGATGTGTGTATTCGCGATATTCCCATTGCTTTACGTCGTTTCTGCGTCGTTCGCCTCGTCAGGAACACTGACCGCATCGAATCAGCTCTTCGCGAGCTTCACATTCGACAACTACGTCGACCTGCTTTCTGATCCTGATCGCCCGTATCTAACGTGGTGGTTCAACACCTTGATCATCGCCGCATCGGCTGCCACAATTGCGTTGCTTTTCGGATCCCTCGCCGCTTATGCGTTTTCTCGACTGAGATTCCGAGGGCGCCGGATTGGTCTTGGCGCGTTGGTGTTGACCCAGCTGTTTCCTCAATTCCTCGGGGTTGTTGCCATCTTCTTGCTGGTGCGTACGCTGGGGGATGCAGTTCCAGCACTTGGCCTCAACACGCACACGGGATTGATTGCGGTGTATTTGGGTGGAGCGCTCGGCATCAACACCTATCTCATGTACGGGTATTTCAATACCGTTCCACGGGAGATCGACGAGGCAGCCAAAATTGACGGTGCGTCGCACGTTCGAACGTTCTTCACCATCATCCTTCCCCTCGTGGCGCCGATCTTGGTGATCGTGTGGATGATCACCTACATCGCGGTAGCCGGAGACTATGTGATTGCCTCGGCCATACTCTCTGATCCCAACATGCAGACGGCGACCGTGGGACTCTTCACCCTGATCAACACCTTCCGGAGTGACAACTGGGGAGCTTTCTCCGCTGGCGCAATACTTTCTGCACTCCCTGTCGTTCTCATGTTCCTCTACGGCCAGAAGTACATCATCGGCGGGCTCTCCGCGGGCAGCGTCAAGTAGTCGGTTTTTCGACTTTGCAAATAAATGGAAGGCAAATCAGTTGTTCGAGATGACCCGCACGGGAGTCGTGCTCAACCTGCCCGGCGAGACCGTTCGCATCGACAGTTGGGGTGATTCCACATTTCGAGTGAGGGCGGGCACGATGCCCGTCACGTCATTCGACCTCGCGCTCGCGGACGGCGCGGTTGCAACGGCCCCCACGGCAGTGCAGGAGCTCGACGACCGCATTGTGTTGCACTCGGGCGACGTGAGCGTTTCCTTGGAGCTGTCGGGGCGCATCTCTTTCTTCAGAGGGACTGAGCCCCTCGTCGCGGAGCCGCCCTTTGATCCGCGTGAACCACCGTTGTTGCCCCATCGCCGGTTTCATCGTTCGGCATCTGGCCTTCTTGAGACGACCATGACATTCGATGCGTACGACGGTGAAAGCTTCTACGGACTCGGTCAGCATTCTCTGCCGCACCTCGATCTCCGGGGATGCGTCGTCGAACTCGTGCACCGCAACACTCAAGTCTCGATTCCCGCTGTCATCTCTTCCCGCGGCTACGGGATGCTCTGGAACACACCATCCGTGGGCCAGGTCGAGTTCGCGGCGAACCACACCAGATGGCACGCGCGAGCCGCGCGTGAGATTGACTATTTCGTGTACTCCGGAAGCACGCCAGCCCAGGTACTTGGTCGGTACCATACGCTCACCGGATTCGCGCCGAAATTCCCTCACTGGGCGACGGGTTACTGGCAGAGCAAGAGCTACTACGAATCTCAGGAGGAGCTCATGGCCGTTGCCCGCGAGCACCTCTCGCGCGGGTTACCCCTGACGGCAATCTTCGTCGACTACATGCACTGGACCCACATGGGCAACTGGGATTGGGATAGCGAGCTGTGGCCCGACCCGGCCGCAATGGTCGCCGAGCTCGCCGAGAACGGCGTGCGCCTGCTCGTCTCCGTGTGGCCGCACGTGAGTCCGCTCAGCGAGAATCACGCTCCGCTCGAGGCTGACGGTCAGCTCGTTCTCGCGACGGGAACCGAGTCGCCAGCGGTGTTCTCCTACGCCGACCGCGGGTCTCCCGGGGGGCTCGACCTGAGCCTGTTGGACCTAACGAACAGCGATGCGCGAGGGTTCCTCTGGGACCGCCTGCGACGGAGCTACAGTTCGATCGGGATCTCATCCTTTTGGCTCGATGCGTGCGAGCCCGAAATCAGAGAATCGACCACCCAGTTTCGCGAAGAGACAATGGCATTCAGTTCGGGCCCGGGCGTGGAGGTGTCCGGTTCATTTCCGTTGCACTTTGCTCAGGCCGTTCGAGACGGGCTCACCGCCGATGGTCTCGACGACGGGATGATTCTGATCCGCTCGGCGTGGGCGGGTAGCCAGCGCTATGGGGCAGCCGTCTGGTCCGGCGACATCCAGTCGACCTGGGAGGCACTTCAAGGTCAGCTCAGCGCCGGCTTGGGAATGATGGTAAGCGGAATCCCCTGGTGGACCAGCGACATCGGTGGTTTCTTCGATTCGGACATCGAGAGCCCGTACTTTCGAGAGCTTGTCGTGCGCTGGTTCCAATTCGCTGTTCTCTGGCCCGTCTTCAGACTCCACGGCAACCGGCACGCCGACTTCTACAACTCGGGCCTTTTCTCGACCGGAGACCCCAACGAAGTTTGGTCCTTCGGTGACGAGGCCTACGACGTTATCCGGGGCCTCCTCGCGTTCCGGGAGCGGATTCGCCCCTATCTGCAAGAGCAGATGGATCTCGCGACCTCGGACGGACTGCCTCCGATTCGTCCACTCTGGTTCGCGTACCCGGATGACGAAGCCGCACGGGCCATCGACGACCAATTCCTCCTCGGTCGAGACCTGCTCGCCGCGCCGATTGTGCACGCGGGCGAGATCGAGCGCACGGTCTACTTTCCGGCGGGTGATTCCTGGCGTGACGTCTGGAGTGACACGGTCTTTGCTGGAGGATCGTTCGCCGAGGTTGTCGCACCGATCGACCGGTTCCCACTGTTCGAGAGAGTGGGGAGTGTGCTGGGTGTAACAGGCGACTGGTTTGACGCCAGCCAGAGTTCGACGCGAGAAGCATGATCGAGGGTGTCAGCATCGAGGTCGGCCTGATGGTCTCCGGCTTTCGAGTGCTCAACGCGTGATTCCGAGTCGTTGCGACGAGTCGGCGACTATTCATGCTGGTCGGACAGGTACAGTGAAGTGAACCTTTTGGGAGTGCTGTGAGTAGTCCATTGCGTAAGTCAGAGATCATCCGACGATTGGAACTTCGAATTGTTGGGGGCGAGTTCGCCTCTGGTGAGAAGCTTCCGTCGGAGCGAGAGCTGGCCGAAGAATATGGCGTGAGTCGACCCGTGATCCGGGAGGGGCTCTCCGGACTTGTCGAGCGTGGGCTGGTCGATATTCAGGCGGGACGCGGAACGTTCGTTCGCGAGGTAGCGGTCGACGAGCTCTCGAAGTCGCTCAACCGCGTTGCGGCCCGCACGGGCATTACGACACGACATCTCGTCGAGGCGCGACTGATGGTCGAGGTCACGGCAGCTCGTTATGCGGCAATGTCACCAGAGCGTGACATGACGGCACTGGACGATGTTCTCCTCCGACACGAGGAGGCCCAGTCCCTGGTGGATCGGGCCTCGACAGACCTCCAGTTCCACGAGGCGATTGCGACCGCCTCCGGTAATCCGGTGATTGCGTTGATGTTCGGCTCGATCCGCGCTCAGGTGTACTCGCTCATGCTGAGAAGCCACAGTGATTCTCACGTGCGGGAGATTGGCGATCCCCAGCACCGCAAGCTCGCCGAAGCCATTCGCGCCGGCAACACCGACCTCGCGGGCGAGCTCATGGCAGACCACCTCAGTCTCGCCCTTTCTCTGTTCGGCGACGACGTTGATCGACCCATCTCGGAGATGTTGGAAAGCCGAGGCATCTCGGGCGCGCCGCCTCTCGGGATCTAGGGTCGTGCGGCCGCGATGCCGCCGTGATATTGTTTCGGGGTTGGACTGTCCGGTAATACCAGCTCCGTGAGGAACTCATGAATAACCCCACCCCCCTTCGCCTGACCTCCGAGTTCTCCGATGTTGTGGTGACCGTCGATTCCCACAGCGGAGCACCTCTTGGGCTCGAGACAGGAGGGCGCGAGTTTCTCAGTCCCACCGTGCTCACGGTGACCACGGGAGGCGACGAAGTGCGCGGCGCAATGGGCGGGCTGGTTTACGAGGGGTCTGTCGCAACCGCCGTCATACCTGCCGAACCGGCGACACATCTCACCAGTCTGGGCGAAGGCCACCGCATCCACCGCGTCACGACCTCGGTCACCGGTCCTTTCGCTCTCGAGTGGACCTACCGGTTCCAGAGCGCATTTCCTCGAGTGTCGGTCTCCGTCGACGTCGTTGCCACACGCGAGGCGACAGTTCGAAATGTGCAACTCGATCTGCAGCTCGAACCCTCAACTGCGTCGCACTGGCGACTCCAGGCTCCAGGTGGAAAGTACAGATCCAACCTCGAAATCCACGACATCTCTCAGCGCCTCTACGTGTCACCGGTAGGCGGAGTTAACGGTTCCACCGGCCTGCTTGCGTTTGAAGACACCGACAACCCCCTCACCTGGGTGTTCTGGCCGATTCAGACGGACACCATCGGGGACATTTGGTTCGAACCAGACGGTGCTGGTTTTCACTTGCATTGGCTGGCGGATGTCGCAGGTGTCCTCGTTCCGGGCGCGCGGTTGAGCGTGGACGCCCTTCACCTCGACCTCGTACCGTCAACCTTCACCGAGGTGCTTGATGAGGTTCCGGATGCTCTCGCCCGCAACTCCATCGCCGCTCACGGTGATGCCCCGGAGTGGGGAGCGGCCGCGAACCTCTACGAGGTTCAGATCGGGTTCTCGGTGTTCCATAACGGATACACGTACTCGCCGTATCCGACCGTTCGAGACTTGATCAACGACCTCGATCGCATTAACGCCTTGGGGTTCACGGCCCTGCAGATCATGCCACGGCATCCGTTCCCGAGCTACAACGTCGCCGACTACGACGACATCACGGTCTCGTACGGTGAAGAGAGTGACCTGAAGGAGCTCATCGAGCTCTGCCACAAACGAGGCATGAGGGTGATTCTCGACATTCTTCTTCACGGCGTGATTGACGGCGAGATCGTGGCGACCGCGGTCGAGTCGATCAAGGCCGGAGCATTCGGTCACCGAATGGATGAGACGATCGACGACATCACCGTGCTCGAAGAGGACGAGTTTGAGCCATACTCGATCGCCTGGGCGCGCCACGTGCTCGACTTCTCACCCCATTGGACCGCCGGTTCGCCGCACGTGCATCCTCTTCGGCTTGAGCATCCCGAATGGTTCTGCGAAGACAGTGCGGGAAAGCCGATTGGCATCTACACCAACGCCTTTGATACGGCGCATCCCGGATGGCAGGCGTACTTCGTCAACGTCTGCCTCGACCTCCTCGCGAGACTGAACGCCGACGGATTCCGGTTTGATGCACCGTCGTACAACTACTTCATGAACTGGAGCGAACGCACGAGGTCATCGGCGCACGTCTCGATGCTCGGATCGGTTCCACTGTTCGCGATGTTGCGAACGGCGATTCGCGATGCGAGACCTGACGCACTGCTGTACACCGAGCCGTCAGGGGCGTTGTTCCGTCGTGACATGGACCTCACCTATAACTACGACGAACAATGGCTTGTTCGCGCGATCACCGCCACGGAGAATCGCCGGGATCACTGGATTCGCAACGCACGCGAGTTGGTGGAATGGCTCGCGCACCGTGACCGCAGTCTGCCCTTCAATGCCATGACCGCGCACCACATCGACAGTCATGACACCTTCTGGTGGCCGAGTCCCGGTCGAAAGTGGCGCCGGAATCAGCACGGCGAGTCGCGCACGGCGGCGCTCATGGCCATCTTCGCTCTGCGTGGCGAACCGTACATGACCTTCGTCGGTGGCGAGGAGGGAATTGAGGCCGAGGTCACCGCGGTCAACTCCGCACGCCTGAAGTACCCAGTGCTCGCAACCGGTCGAGTAATCCACGACGCTCTCGATGTCTCGGATGACCGCATCTACGCAATCCTGCTTCGGAGTGGGGAACACGAGGCGATTATCGCGGTGAACACCGCTGACGACCCGATCAAGGTCACTATCGAGACATCCGACGGCAATTCGTTCGCCGAAGTCGTGCTGGACGCTCCGGCCTGGCGTTCTCAGGGCGACGCAATCACCAGCGGGCGTTCCGTGGCAGCGGAGCTCACGGGCGCCGGCGTGAGAATTTTTCTTCGGGATGTATAGGCTCCCCATATCCCGCCGAGAACACAGTGAGTGCCTGCTGGCAAAAACCGTTGGGCGCGCCCAACGAGCGAGTTGGTCGAGAGTGGTGAAAATCCGATGACCGAGCCCAAGACTCGTTTAGGTGGCGTGAGTCGCCCCAGTCGCGAAATCGCGATGTTGGTTGCCGCGAGTTTTGTGCTGTCGTTGAATGAGACGGTCATCGCCGTTGCAATCCCGAGAATTATGTCGGACCTGACGATTGACTCGGCTTCGGCTCAGTGGGTCTCCTCCTCCTTCATGCTGGCGATGGCCATCGTCATTCCGACGACGGGCTTTCTGCTGCAACGGCTTTCGGCGCGAGTGGTCTTCGCAATCTCGATGAGCCTCTTCACACTGGGTACCGCTATCGGAACCCTCGCGTTTGAATTGGTCGGGCTCATCGCCGCACGCTCCCTCCAGGGCGCGGGATCTGCGATCATGTTTCCTCTCCTACTCACGACGGTGATGAGAACGGTGCCAGCCAATCGGCGTGGTCGTACTCTGGGAAATCTCGCTGTTGTCATGGCCGTGGCGCCGGCACTTGGGCCAGCCCTCGGGGGCACCATCATCCAGGTTCTTGATTGGCGATTCCTCTTTATCTTGATTTTGCCGGTCGCCATCGTCGCACTTGCCCTGACATCACGAGTGCGCGCAACCAGCGCAGACCAATCGGCGCGGCTCGACGTCGTCTCCGTAGTCCTCTCGATCCCCGCCTTCGCCGGGCTTGTTCTTGCCCTCTCCGTGTTCGGGTCATCCGCCGGCAGACCGGTTCCCATTGAGGCATGGGTGCTTCTCGGGTGTGGCACGGTCGCCCTGACCACATTCGTGCTTCGACAACGACATCTTCGGAGACATTCGACGCCCTTTCTCGACCTGTCGGTGTTCACCTCACGTGCCTTCTCTATCTCCGTAATCCTGATTGTGCTCGTCATGGGGGCAGCGTTTGGGGTGGGACTCCTGCTGCCGATCTACACTCAGTCTGTGCTGGGGATGAGCCCGGCTCTCAGCGGACTCTTGCTGGTTCCCGGCGCAATCTTGATGGGACTGGCGGCGCCTCTCGTCGGTCGCATCGTCGACCGCGTCGGCGCTCGCCCGGCCGTGGTGCCGGGGATTGTTATCGTCGGCGCAACTCTGTGGGCAATGACCCGTCTCTCCGCTACGACCCCGTGGGAACTTGTGCTTGCAGCGGATGTCGCGCTCAGTGTGGGGCTCGCGGCGATCTTCACCCCAATCAACGCCACAGCAATGCGTTCGATATCTTCTCGGCTCTACGGTCAAGCAAGTTCCACAATCGGCATCGTTCAGCAGTTGGGTGGCGTGGCGGGCTCCGCATTGTTCGTCGGAATCTTTTCGGCTGCCTCGGCGGCCGCGGCCCTCCAAGGGGTGGCAGAAAGGGAAGCACTCGTCGAGGGTGTGCGGGCGGCCTTCGGCGTCGGGGCGCTCGTGTCAATCGGGGCTCTGGTTGTGGCCTTCTTTATCCCGCGTGTCAGCAAGGTCGATCAGGTCGATCAGGCGGATTAGCAGTGTCGTCGTGCCGGCTATCTTCTTGCGGGCGCGAGTTCGACGAGAACTTCGTTGCGGCGCAGAAAAGGTGGCGTCCACGGCGGGTCGTAGCGAGCCCAACTCGGCAATCCCACGGCGGTGAGACCGTCGCGGGCCAGATTCGCGATGAGGTCGGCGGCGTTGTCGTCGAACTTTCGTTGAGTCCAACGCCCGATATAGGTGCGGGCCGCCATTTCTCGTGCGGCTACGGCACGCGTCGAGACGCGCGCATCCCGAGGCCGTGGAATGTCATCGATTGACACGTCCTGAGGAAGCACGAAACTGATGACGTGATGAGAGGATGTAGACGACTCCTGCAACACTGGCGATGTCATCGCCATGCGACGGCCGGGCATGTTGTCTCCGCTGATGTAACGCACGAGGGGACCGAAGCCCATGCTTCCTGCCGACTGCGAATCACCGGTCACGGTCACCTGAACGAGAATCGCGGGGTCGTAGCGTCGAAGCTCGTATCCATCTCGCTTCGCCACCACGGTGTACGGCATTTGTTCGGTCATGCGCTCATGCTATGCCTCTCGTCTGCGCGGAGCATGGCAACGTGACTCACTCTCGCGCCGTGTCCTCCGCGGCACTTATGCAACGCGACTTTCCCACGACGGGCATGCGTGCGCTCGCCGCTTCAAAAACAATGTGTTTTCGGTTTTCGTCAAGAAAGAGCACGTAGGCTTGGCGGATGTTCGTCTCCCTCTCGCGCACTCTCGAGGTGCTCGGCGCCGGATTGATCGCCCTCGCGGCCCCGGCACTTTTTGTTGCGCGTGGCACAAGCGTGTGGCCGTGGCTCGGCTACCTCGCGTTGGCCGGCGGGCTCGCACTCGCGTTCTCAGTCAATCGTTCACTCGGACGCGACCTCACGCTCATCGCGGTTCCACTCGTAATGATCAGCCTCATCTCGGTCGAGGCCAATCTCGAGTGGGGCAACGTGGCGCTGATGGGAACCGTGCTCTCTGCTGCCGTTGTTTTTCCGTATGCGATGAGCCGGTGGGTTTTTCGGGAGCACGCGGTTCGATTCCCCGGGAGACCCGGCGAGCCGTGGTCGCGTGGTGAGTGGGCGTGGCTCGGCGCCGTGCTGTTGCTCGGGTACGCCATCCTGCCCGTCTATTTCATTACATCGGGGAGCTACCAGAACTGGCCGGCCGTTGAGACACCGAGCGAAATTGCCCGGTTGTTCGTTGGTGTGGGCTTTGTCGGCATTTGGGACGAACTCTTCTTTATCTGCGTCATCTTCGCTCTGCTGCGCCGTCACTTCTCGTTCTGGATCGCAAACGCACTTCAGGCAATCGTTTTCGTCTCGTTCTTGTGGGAACTCGGCTACCGATCGTGGGGACCGCTGCTGACGCTGCCGTTCGCATTGATTCAAGGCTGGATATTCGAGAAGAGCCGGTCGGTGTGGTACATCATCACCGTGCATTTGCTCTTTGACGTCGTGGTCTTTCTCGTGCTCGTGTATGCCCACCACCCCGAGTGGGTGCCCATCTTCTTGGTTCCGGCGCCGACGCCTGTGGATAACCTTGTGGACAGATTTTATACTTATGTTTACCCAATGTTTACCTTGGAATAGG
>WLDR01000030.1 GCA_009704705.1 Actinomycetota bacterium
CACGACTTGGGGTACCCGCGATAGCCGAGTGTCGAGGGGTACGCGCCGTAACTCGTCACAACATCGTGCGCGATCGCATCAACCTCGTCCGTCGTCATACCTGGCCGAAGCGCCTCGCCAACGGTGTCGAGGGCGCGCGACGCCACGTTTCCTGCGCGACGAATCTTCTCAATCTCGTCGCTCGTGTAGGTGTGGTCGCCGCTGTAGATCGCCGGCGTCTGGCGCCCGACGTATTCCGGTCGAACGATTGACTCATCAACTTCACGGCGGCTTCCAAGTGTCCCAGGCAAGAGAAGGCCGGACGCGTCTTTAGGCATAGAATCCAGTCTATGAGCGTTCACGGTAGCGAGAGTTTTTGGTACAACATCAAGACGGGCGAGGTCGAGTTCGGCTTCGAGTCTCCGAATGTTGACCGTGTTGGCCCCTTTGCAACCCGAGTTGAAGCAGAGCATGCTCTCGAGAAACTTCGAGCAAACAGTGACGCGTGGAACGAGGATGATTCGCGCGACTAGTCGCGGGCGGCACGCGCCGTTTCATCTGAGTAACTGTGCTCAGGACCGGGATAAGCCCCCGATGCGACGTCGCGTTGAAAGCTGAGAGTCGCCTCGCGGAGCGTGGACGCTAGATTCGCATATTGCTTCACAAATGAGGGCGTGCGGCCAGTAGACAATCCCGCAAAATCGGTCCAGACCATCAGCTGTCCGTCCGTGTGCGGTCCAGCCCCCACGCTTATCGTCGGAATTGACAGTTTTTCGGTGATCGCTTTGGCGAGGTCAGCGGGCACCATTTCGAGAACCACGGAAAAGGCTCCCGCGCGTTCGACCGCGAGAGCATCATCCATAACGCGTTCGGCATCCGCACCCCGCCCCTGCACGAGAAGGCCACCGAGACCATGCTCGCTCTGCGGAGTAAAGCCGACGTGCCCCATAACGGGTATCCCGGAATCGACGACACGACGAATCATGGATTCACTGCGCACGCCACCCTCGAGCTTCACCGCATGAGCGTGGGTTTCCTTCATGAATCGCATCGCGGTGCGCAGAGCCTGTTCCGGCCCTTCTTCATAGGAGCCAAAGGGCAGGTCCGCCACGACTAAGGCGCGAGAGACGGACGTCGCGACCGCGCGGGTGAGCGGAATCATTTCATCGACCGTCACGGGGAGTGTCGAGTCATATCCGAAAACCGTGTTGCCGGCCGAGTCCCCGACGAGCAGAAAATCAATCCCCGCTTCGTCGAAGATTCTTGCCGTCAGTGTGTCGTAGCTCGTGAGGCCCGTGATTTTGTGACCGGCCTCTTTTGCCTGAGCAAAGTGGCGGGTGCGAACACGCTTGCGTGTTGAATCGGCCGGCGACGTGGCGTTCATGCTCCAAGTCTAGGTCGCACTCGCCTCGGCGCCTCGTGTGACGGCGATTTCTGGCAAACAGCGAAGAACTATGACCGGTGAAAAGTAACCGGCAGTCGACGGTCGCGCCCAAAAGCCATTCCAGAAATCTTGGGGCCAATGGCTCCCTGCCGGCGCTTCCACTCGGCTCGGTCAACAAGACCGATAACGCGGTCGACCGTTGCGGCGTCGAAGCCGAGAGCAATCACCTCATCCCGACCCAATCGACGAGTGATGTAAGCCTCGAGCATTGCGTCGAGCTGGTCATACGGCGGAAGCGAATCCTGGTCGACTTGCCCGGGCCGAAGCTCAGCCGACGGTGGCTTTGTGATCGAGTTTTCGGGGATGGGCGGATTCTCTCCACGCAACTGTGCCTGAGAGTTTCTCCACCGCGCGAGATCCCAGACCAGCGTCTTGGGAACGTCTCGAATTGGAGCGAATCCGCCCACTGAATCGCCGTAAATCGTTGAATAGCCCACGGCGATTTCCGTCTTGTTGCCCGTGGTCAGCACGAGGTGGCCATCCATATTCGATAAGCCCATCAGAATGACACCGCGCATGCGAGCTTGAACGTTTTCGGCTGCCAGCCCGGTGAGTTCAAGCTGTGATTCGACGGGCGCGACGAGACCTGCTATTGGTTCGGTTGTCATTCGAATACCCAGCCGCTCGGCCACATCTGCCGCGTCGGATTTTGAGTGATCGCTTGACCACTGACTCGGCATCGAGACTCCAAAAACTCGCTCGGGACCGACGGCATCGACGGCGAGAGCGGCACAGACGGCCGAGTCGATGCCGCCTGAGAGCCCCAGAATCACCGAAGGAAAGCCGTTCTTTTCGATGTAGTCACGGAGCCCGAGCACGAGTGCGTCCCAAATACGTTCACGTTCATCTGGGGCGACCGGCGGAGTGGCTCGGGTTGGCAGGGCCGTTTTCGCCTCGCTTTGGCTACCTGCATCGACGACCGTCACGCGTGCAGCGCCTCGGTTGCTCGGCGGAAGGTGCGTTCGGCTCTCGGCGAGAGGCAGGTCAAGGTCGGTGACGAGCAGATCGGTGGCACAACTAGCCGCCCGAGCGAGCACATCACCCGCGTGATCCACGACGAAACTGTCGCCGTCAAAGACCAGATCGTCTTGGCCGCCGACGAGATTTAGGTACGCAAACGCAGTGCCCGCAGCAACGGCGCGTCGCGCGACGAGAGGCAAACGAACATCGTCCTTGTCCTGTTCGAACGGAGAGCCGTTGATAACCACGACAAGACCAGGCCGAATCTGCGCAAGTTCGTCGCAGGCTCCGCCATCACGCCAGATGTCTTCGCAGATGAGAACAGCCACATCGATGCCTCGAACTCGGATCAGGAGGTGATCCGTGCCCGGAATGAAATTTCGAAACTCGTCGAATACCCCGTAATTCGGCAGGTGATGCTTGTTGTAGATGCCGGCGATTTTGCCATTGAGAAGTACCGCAGCGGAGTTGTGGGCAATGGCCGACGGATTGGGGTTTTTCTGGCTGCCGGGTTCCGCTGGTCCGTGGGGAAACCCCACGATGACGGGGACAGATCCTGCGCCAGCCTCAGCGATATCGGCGGCAAGATGTTCTATCGCCTTTCGAGCGACAGCCAAGAACTCGGGTCGAACCGCGAGGTCTTCAATGGGATACCCCGACAACGCCATTTCGGGGAACGCGATGATGTCGGCGCCCGCCGCGTGCGCATCCACGACCGATGCCAGGATTTCGACCGAATTGCCCGCGAAATCGCCGAGGCGGGGATTGGTTTGCGCGAGAGCGACACGCAGGTTTGGCATACGCGTTAGCCTAGTCTCGACGGCGAGAAAGGCTTCACGCAATGGATAAGCAGCAGGACTTTGTGCTTCGCACGATTGAAGAGCGCGGCGTTAAGTTTGTTCGACTCTGGTTCACTGATGTACTCGGCACACTCAAGAACGTCGCCGTCGCGCCCGCCGAAGTTGAGGGTGCTTTTGCCGAGGGAGTCGGCTTCGACGGGTCGGCCATTGAAGGCTTGACTCGTTTGTACGAGGCAGACATGTTGGCGCATCCTGACCCGTCGTCGTTTCAGATTCTGCCGTGGCGCGGAGACGTTGACCCGACCGCGCGCATGTTTTGTGACATTACAACTCCGGATGGTCAGCCCGCTGTTTCCGACCCGCGTCATGTCTTGAAGCGCACGCTTGCGAGAGCGTCGGAGAAGGGATTCACGTTTTACACGCATCCCGAAATCGAGTTTTACCTGTTGAACAACAGCGACTGGGAGAACGGCGGCGCACAGCCAATTGACCAAGCGGGATACTTCGATAACGTGCCCGGCGGAGTCGCGCATGACTTTCGACGTCGCTCGGTGCGCATGCTCGAAGACATCGGCATTTCTGTCGAATTCAGTCACCATGAAGTGGGACCCGGGCAGAACGAAATTGACCTGCGATATGCAGATGCGTTGACGACAGCGGACAACATCATGACGTTCCGAACAGTGATCAAAGAGGTCGCCATGGAGCACGGCGTCTACGCAACGTTTATGCCGAAGCCGTTCGCACAGCACCCCGGTTCGGGCATGCACACGCACATGTCGCTTTTTGAAGGCGACACCAACGCGTTCTACGAAGCCGGTGGCAAGTATCAGCTGTCCAAGACCGGGCGCTCATTCATCGCCGGCTTGTTGCATTACGCGCCGGAGATCACGGCGGTGACGAATCAATTCGTAAATTCATACAAGCGCCTGTGGGGTGGCGGCGAGCCGCCGAGCTTCGCCACGTGGGGTCACAACAACCGCTCCGCGCTCGTGCGCGTTCCGGTGTACAAGCCAGGCAAGGGACAGTCCAGTCGCGTGGAATACCGCGCAATTGACTCGGCAGCTAATCCCTACCTCTCCTTCGCGCTCTTGCTTGCAGCTGGAATGCGCGGCATTGACGAAGAACTGGTTCTTCCGGCCGAAGCAGAAGACAACGTGTGGGATCTTTCCGATACCGAACGTCGCGCCTTGGGTTATCGGGCGCTGCCACAAAGCCTGGCCGAGGCGATTGGGTTGATGGAAAAGTCTGAACTCGTGGCGGAAACGCTCGGAGAAAAGGTTTTCGACTACTTCTTGCTCAACAAGCGCCAGGAATGGACCGCGTATCGTCAGCAAGTGACGCCATTCGAGCTTCGACACAACCTGCTACAGCTTTAACTGCTGTCGCCGATTCGCAATCGTGTCTGGGCTCTCGCTCACTGACCTCGCCAAGGCGGGTTTTGCCAATCTTTCCGATTCTCGAGCGAGGGTCGATGAACTAGAGCGAGTTCACGGCGTGTCGGGTCATCGGATCCTGGTTGCAGTGTCGACTGCAGCAGACCCGGATCGTGCTGTCGTTGAGCTCGAGCGAATGTGTCGCAATGGCACATCAAAAGAGCTGACGTCGGTCGTCGCTGACGACGAGAGCTTCGCGCGTCTCTTGCGCATTTTGGGGGGTTCTTCGGGTCTCGCCGAATTCTTGCAGCGTCATACGGGCAGCCTCACGGTGCTGAAATCGGCGGGCGAACTGCGTGTGCGAGAGGCCCTCGTCGCATCCATGACAGGCGCTGTTTCGTCAACCAAGGGTCGTGCCGTGCTCTCGGGTGAGCCCGCCCGTTCGGCACTCCGGATGCGCTACCGAGAAGAGCTCCTGAACATCGCGAGTTTCGATCTCAGTGCTGAAAACCCCGCGGCGATTGTCGACGACGTGGCGGCGTCTTTGGCTGACCTTGCTGACGCCACACTCGAAGCGGCACTGGCGGTTGCACGCGTTGACGTTCTTGACGCATCGACCACTACCGAGCAGGTGGCGAACGTGGTTTTCTCCATCATCGGCATGGGCAAGTGCGGGGCCCGAGAACTCAACTACATCAGCGATGTTGATGTCATTTTTGTCGCCGAGTCACGTGATGTTGCGCAACTGGATACGGAAAAGACTCTCACGATTGCGACGAAGCTCGCACAGGCCGTGATGAGAATTGCCCACGAGCCTGGTGAGGAACCCGGTCTCTGGGAAGTTGACGCAAATTTACGACCGGAAGGCAAGGCAGGTGCTCTGGTGCGCACCCTCGAGAGCCATCAGGCCTATTACGACCGCTGGGCAAAGAACTGGGAGTTCCAGGCACTACTCAAAGCTCGTCCTGTGGCAGGAGATGCGGACCTCGGCCGTCGTTATGTTCAGACACTGGCGCCGTATGTGTGGCGAAGCGCGAGCCGACCAGAATTCGTAGAGCAAGTGCAGGCCATGCGTGAACGCGTGACGTCACACATTCCAGCCGAGGACGTTGAGTATCAGATCAAGCTGGGGCCAGGTGGTCTGCGTGACGTCGAGTTCACGGTGCAATTGCTCCAGCTCGTTCACGGGCAAACGGACGAGAGCGTGCGGAACCGAGGAACCATCGAATCCCTCGAGGCGCTCGCTGAGCGCGGCTACGTGGGACGACCCGAGGCGATCTCGTTTGCGCAAAACTACCGGCTGTTGCGCACGCTCGAGCACCGCATCCAATTGCGTGATTTGGCGCGAACGCACTTGATGCCGCGAGACGAGGAATCAATTCGTGCCATCGCGCGTGGCTCGAGGCTGGCGTCAACCGCAGCCGACCTCATCGAGTCGTGGCAGAGAGTTAAGCACGAAGTACGCGAGCTCCACGAGCGCTTGTTCTACAGACCATTGCTGTCGGCCGTTGCCAAGCTTCCCGACGACGCCACGTCAATCACCAGCGCACAGGCTGAGTCGCGCTTGAATGCCATTGGCTTCCGCGACGCGAAGACAGCCTTGGGACACATCGCGGCTCTCACGACCGGCTTGCGTCGGCGGGCCGACATTCAGCGCGCCCTACTGCCTGTCTTGCTCAGATGGCTGGCGGAAGGCCCCAGTCCGGATTCCGGACTCCTCACTTTTCGTCGCCTGAGCGAGGCGCTAGGGGAGTCGCCCTGGTACTTGCGCATGCTGCGCGATTCTTCTGGAGCTGCACAACAACTTATGCAGGTGCTGAGTGGTTCACGTTACATCGCTGACCTAATTGAGCGCATTCCCGAAGCCGCGGCGTGGCTCGATGATTCTGATGACCTCAGGCCACGTGACCCCGAACTTCTCGGAGCTGAGTATTTCGCACTGATCGAGCGTCATGACGGTCACGATGTGGAGTGGGACAGTCGCAAGGCGGTTGCGGGGATTCGGCATCGAGAAATTTTGCGCCTCGCAATGGGATTCATTCTGGGAGTCAACGATGAGGTGACGACCAGCCGGGCTTTGAGCATCCTCATGGAACGCACGCTCGAAGCTGCACTAACTCTGGCTTTGCGCGAGGAGCCAGAGAATCCGGAATTCATCATCATTGCCATGGGGCGTTTTGGGGGACAAGAAACCGGCTTCGGCAGTGACGCCGACGTCATGTTTGCATACCGCGACACGCCGGAGTGCTCAGCAAACGAGGCTACCCGGCGTTCGGAGCGCATTGTCGCGCGGATCAAGGAAATTCTGGACGACCACCGCGTTCCTTTCGATCTTGACACGGACCTACGACCTGAAGGCAAGAATGGCGTCGTCGTTCGGTCGCTCGATTCATACGCCGCATATTACGAGCGCTGGTCACTGTCGTGGGAGGCTCAGGCCTTGTTGCGCGCCCGGCCGGCGGTCGGTTCTTCGAGCCTCTTGGTTGATTTTGGCAAGCTGATTGATTCGGTTCGATACCCGAAGAAACTCACTTCCGATGACCTGCGAGAGATTCGGCGCATCAAAGCCCGTGTCGAGAAGGAGCGCCTTCCGCAGGGTGCCGATCCTGCCCGCCACCTGAAGCTCGGTCGAGGATCTCTTTCCGACGTTGAGTGGCTGGTTCAGACATTGCAACTGCAACATGGACACGAGCACGCGTCGCTTCGGTCCTGCTCAACACAGCAAGCTATGAACGCACTCGTGGAGACGGGGCTCGTTTCGTCAGTGGATGCGGAGACCCTCATGACTGCATGGCGACTGGCCTCGCGCATCCGAAGTGCGATCACGCTGTGGGGCTCTGGCGCATCGGACACGTTGCCGACAGATCGATTTGACCTGGACGGAATCGCCCGCCTGCTCGGATATCCACCACGCAGCGCCGCACAGCTCGAAGAGGACTACCTGAGTGCGACACGACGAGCACGGTCAACTTTTGAGCGGCTTTTCTATGGTGAGTGAGCCTTCATAACGAATCGGCCGCCCCGTGGTGAGGGACGGCCGATTCTTGATGAGCGAGGTGTCGGACTAGACGCCGTAGTAGAGCTCGTACTCGAAGGGGTGCGGGCGCTGCGCGAGCGGCTTGATTTCGTTCTCACGCTTGTACGAAATCCAGGTCTCGATGAGGTCCTTCGTGAATACGCCGCCGGCGAGAAGGAAGTCGTGATCGTTCTCCAGAGCGACCAATGCCTCGTCGAGTGAGCCCGGAACCTGAGGAATGTTCTTCGCTTCCTCGGGGGGCAGCTCGTAGAGGTCCTTGTCGACTGGCTCGTGAGGCTCGATGCGGTTCTTGATTCCGTCGAGCCCAGCCATCATCTGGGCAGCGAACGCGAGGTACGGGTTCGATGCGGCGTCCGGCGCACGGAACTCAATGCGCTTAGCCTTCGGGTTGGTGCCTGTGATGGGGATGCGGATCGCAGCAGAACGGTTACCGGCCGAGTAGACCAGGTTGACGGGAGCCTCGAAGCCAGGAACCAGGCGGTGGAACGAGTTCACCGACGGGTTCGTGAAGGCGATGATGGCCGGTGCGTGCTTGAGAATTCCACCGATGTACCAGCGTGCGATATCGGAGAGTCCGCCGTAGCCGTTCTCGTCGTAGAACAGCGGCTTACCGTCGCTCCACAACGACTGGTGGGTGTGCATGCCGGAACCGTTGTCGCCAAAAAGCGGCTTGGGCATGAACGTTGCGGTCTTGCCCCACTCGTTGGCCGTGTTCTTGATGATGTACTTGAATTTCAGGATGTCGTCCGCTGCGCGCACCATCGTGTCGAAGCGGTAGTTGATCTCACACTGACCAGCAGTGCCGACTTCGTGGTGGCTGCGTTCGACGTGAAGGCCTGCGTCGGCAAGCTTGAGGCACATGTCGTCGCGAATGTCAGCGAGCTTGTCGACCGGGCTTACGGGGAAGTATCCGCCCTTGTAGGGAGTCTTGTTGGCGAGGTTTCCGCCTTCTTCTTCGCGGCCGGTGTTCCATGCCCCCTCTTCAGAGTCAACGCTGTAGAACGAGCTGTGCTGATTGACGCCGTAGCGCACGTCATCAAAGATGAAGAACTCGGCTTCGGGAGCAAAAAACGCGGTGTCGGCAATGCCCGTGGAGGCGAGGTACTTCTCGGCCTTCTTTGCGACCTGGCGTGGGTCGCGACCGTAGATTTCGCCGTTACGCGGGTTGTAGATGTCGAAGATCATGATCAGCGTCTTTTCCGTGCGGTACGGGTCGAGATACGCAGTAGTGGGGTCCGGGATGAGCTGCATGTCGGACTCGTGAATCGACGCAAATCCGCGAATCGACGAACCATCGAAGAGTTGCCCAACCGAGAAGAACTCCTCGTCGACTGTCTCAGCAGGAATATTGAAGTGCTGCTGTACGCCGGGAAGGTCCGTGAAGCGAATGTCGAGGAACTTGACGTCGTTGTCCTTGATGTACTTCAGGACCTCAGATGAGTCTTTGAACATGGCTGGTGTGCTCCGATGTGAAAGGGGCGAGGATAGCGACTTGCTACCGAAGTAAACGCTAGAGAAGCGCCGTGACAACGGGGTATCGCTAATGTTTCCACCATGTTACAGCGAGGTCGGAAGGGCAAAACGGTCGACCTAGACTGACCGTGTGGCATCATCGAATTCAAACTCGCCCCTTCCACCGAGCTCGTACCCGGGCGAAAGGCTTAAGTTGCCTCGCACTGGGCCAGGGTCTGTCGTTCGTCCGGGGCGCCGAATTGTGGCGTTGCTCATCGACTGGTGGATGGCCTCGCTCATCGTCACACTCGTCGTTCGTCCTGTGCCGGCAGGGGCGTCAGACTCGCAATTTGTTGCCGCAATGCAGCAACAGTCGATCATGACGCTCGCGCTATTCGTTGCGCTGCAGATTGTCGCCATCGCAATCATTGGTGGCAGCATCGGACATCGTCTACTGGGGTGTTACGTCGCGCCGTTGGCGGGCGGATGGGTCGGACTGTGGCGCCCCGTCGTGCGCAGCCTCTTGCTCGCGCTGGTTGTCCCGGCCATCGTGTGGGATTCCGATCAACGCGGATTCCACGACAAGGTGGCCAGAACCGTTCTGCTTCGAACGAAGTAGCCGCCAATAAGGGTTAGCGCTTGTGCGACGCGCGAACGCGCATCGGGTCGATGCCCTTCGGGATTGGCATCCCCTGCGCGAGTGAACTCACTCGACCGTTCACAGCTCGAACTTCGGCTCTCGTCAAGACTCGCTTGATGCGAGTGAGCGCTGATCCAACCTTGTACAGGCGCACTCGACCTTCTCCCGAACCAACAGAAATTATCGAAATCGGCACGTTGGGAAGCACACGCGTGAGCTTGCGCTTCTCGTCCTCTGCCAGACGTTGAGATCGCTCTTGATTCCCCTCGGCAAGCAAGGCCACACCACCACGACCGACAACTCGATAAACCGCTTCTTGGGTTTTCTGATTCACGGCGACTGGCATTTCGGTTCCAATCCAGCCGCGCCGGAGCGAACTACGAATCATGGCGCCGACTGCACCGGGACGATCTTCAATCTCGGCGTACGCAACGTACTGCGCTTTCTGACCCAGGATGATCATGCCCGCAAGCAGTCCGAACATCAGTGCAGCCGCTGACCAGAGAGCGGTGAGGAACCAGGGCTGTCCCAAGAGAATGGGAACAACGACACCGGTAGCCGTCGGCAAGACAAGCAAAGCCAGAAGAATCGGGGTAACAGACTTGTCACGGCGTGACGTCATTCTGTAGACCTGCCACACCTGCTTAAATCGGTTCTCGCGCTTCGGTTTTACCTTTTTCTCTTTAGCCATGTCGTCCAGATTACCGTTCCGATGAGTTGCGCAATAGCGCAGCGATTGTGTGAGTCACGAGCGCTAGACAGCTTGTGAGAAACCGAGAGCGCCGTCAGCTAAGTGTGCGAGCTGGTCCGGAATCTCGCGCCCCTTTGCCGTCATGGATTGTGCGTAGAGGCGACCGGCGCGGTAGGAACTCCGCACAAGAGGTCCGGACAGAACGCCCAAGAAGCCCATTGATTCGGCCTCTTCCTTGAGCTCGACAAACTCTTCGGGGTGAACCCATCGAGAAACGGGGTGGTGTCTTTTGCTCGGGCGAAGGTACTGAGTAATCGTGATGATGTCAGTTCCTGCGTCGTAAAGATCTCGAAGAGCTTGCGAAATTTCGGTGCGCTCCTCACCCATGCCCAAAATCAGGTTTGACTTGGTGATCATGCCGGCCGCTCTGCCCTGTGCCAGCACATCTAGCGAACGGTCGTACCGAAACGCGGGCCGGATGCGCTTGAAGATTCGAGGAACAGTTTCGACGTTGTGCGCGAACACCTCCGGAGCAGCGTCGAATACGCGTTGAAGGTGTTCGGGGTTTCCCGAGAAATCAGGAACGAGAATTTCAACACCCGTTCCGGGGGATTGCCGATGAATCTCGCGGATCGTCTCGGAGTAGAGCCACGAGCCCTCATCTTCGAGGTCGTCGCGTGCAACGCCCGTTACGGTGGCGTAGCGAAGGTTCATGGAAACAACTGATTCGCCAACTCGACGAGGCTCGTCTCGATCGAGATCTTCCGGCTTTCCGGTGTCGATTTGGCAGAAATCGCATCGACGAGTGCACTGTGCGCCACCAATGAGGAATGTCGCCTCGCGGTCTTCCCAGCATTCGTAGATGTTCGGGCATCCGGCCTCTTGGCACACGGTGTGCAGGTTTTCGGTCTTCACGAGACTCTGCAACTTCATGTACTCCGGGCCCATCTTGGCGGTGGTGCGAATCCACTCGGGCTTCTTTTCGATTGGAGTTTCGGCGTTGCGCACCTCGAGTCGCAGCATCTTGCGGCCGTCAGGAGAGCTCATGTGCAACCTCGAATTCGTTACGGAAGGACGTGATGACGTTTTCTAGAACATCGCAAGGCCGGATTTCGTTCCCTGATGCGAGTGACAGTGTCGTCACACCCGCATCCCGGATGCCGCACGCGATGATTGAATCGTACGGGTCGAGTGAGTTATTGCAGTTCATCGCGAAACCATGCATCGTTATGCCGCTCGCAACGCGAATGCCGATTGCCGCGATTTTGTCGTGAGTAAATCCACGCGGAAGCCACACACCGGATCGTCCGTCCACTCGCTGACCGGAAACCCCAAATGTTGAGATCACGTCAATGAGCATGGATTCGAGGCGACGCACATAACCCACAACGTCAACCGGGTCGGGCAGGCGCACGATGGGGTAGCCAACCAACTGACCCGGCCCGTGCCACGTGATTTTGCCTCCGCGATCGACATCAACGACGGGAGTGCCATCCTGGGGCCGTTCGTCCAGTTCGGTGCGCTTGCCTGCGGTGTACACGGCTTCGTGTTCGAGCAGGATGAGCGTGTTGGGCCGATCTCCGCGAACAACCTCTTCGTGAATCTTGCGCTGCGTTGCGAGGCCTTCCTCATAGGAAACCAGGCGCTCACCGAGCCCCATGGACAGTACCTCCAGCACGCTTGTCAGTCTACGCCCGACTTGTTCTGCCCCATGAGCGCCAGTGCCAAACGAACCACTTGCTCAGCTTGATCAATCGACCACATCGGCCTATTCAGATAACACTGCGGGATGCTCCGACGACGTGACGACCCGACAACTCCCGTGCCCCTGATTCTTGCCCTACACTCGGCAGGACCAACTTCGCTCGGGCGATCTGCGATTGCTCAACCGTTGGATTCGACAGACGGCCCCGCGACGAAACGGCAGCGAGTGTGGTCGAGAAGACCTGTGCGGATAACGGCGATTGCGTTGTGCGCCTTCGGCATCTGTGTTGCCCTTTTCGGTGGGACACCTAGCCCGTCTTCTTTTCCAGAGGTAACGCCACAGAACGCAAGCACGCGTGTGCCGGGTCCAAACGAGCCTGTGTCCATCGCGCCGGATGCCAGGGCTGACCCTCGAGACGTCGTGTCACAAATGCTGCGTGCGGGCGAGCTGGGTTCCGACGTCATGAACTGGAACATCACAGAGGCGGTTGTGGAGAGCCGAAATGGCGACATTGTGCTGGTGCGTGTCAGCGAAGTTTCGAGTGGTGGCCCGGCCTCGCGGTCGAGCCTCAAGGTTCTACTGGTTCGTCACGGTGACGGCTGGGTCGTTCGTGACATCACTCGAGCCGAATCTGAGTAGCGAAAAAGCTGGGCCTGTCCAGTCGGACAGGCCCGGAGGATTTGACGGGAACTCCCGCTACAGCCCTAAGTCGCCCTCAAATGCGCCCTG
>WLDR01000031.1 GCA_009704705.1 Actinomycetota bacterium
TAATTGTGAACCACAGCCCAGCCCGGTCGCTCGAACGCAAACTGAATCTGCGCGTTCATCCAGCCCCGCAGTCGATCAGCGGGCGTGGGGTTGGCTTCAACGATTCCTCGCCTCACAGCTTCGACATACATGTCGTAGACGACGGCGGCGGCTTCGGAGATGAGGCCCCTGCGCGAACCGAAATAGTGATTGATCATCGCCATCGTGTAACCCAGTTTTTGCACAACTTCTACGTGACTGAATCGTCCAGGGCCCAGGCGTCCGAACTCCTCAATTGTGAGGTACAGGAATCTCTCTCGCGTCGTCGGGTTCGGCTTGCCACAGACGCGAAACCAAAACTCATCGTTGAGTTCTGCCGAACCCGGGGGAGGAGAATCGAGACGGGGCCTCACCATGTTGGGCCCTCCATTCGATTCAACGTTTTCGTTTGCAACTGCGGCGACTCATCAAATGCCCCCGATAAATCATGGCATTTTCTGATGCAGCGCGTGAACTCATCAACGAACAGTTGCATGACTCTTTCTCGGAAAGAGTGTGCCATCGGATGACCGGTGCACCGACCCACGTGCACCTAAACAGGTGCACCGACTCAGGCGATGTTCCGGTGGTGGCACTCGACCGCCCGATGTGACGGGAAATCTCCGCTGTTAGAGTTCAGACATGGAGGAGCTCGCCATAGTTCAGCCGCTCGGGTGCGACTTTGTTCTCAACGCACCCGCACGCCACGCTCCGCTGTATACGGAGCGTGGTTATGAACCCTTCAGCACCGCGCTCTTTCGGCTCTCGAGTTCGTGGGCAGAGGACATCGTCGACATCGGAGCACATGTTGGTTACTACTCGCTGGTGGCAGCGAGCGCTAACTCTTCGGCACGAATTATCGCCGTCGAAGGGTCACCTGAAAATGCCGACGTCTTGCGAGAGAACGCGCGCATCAACTCACGCGAGCACATAGAGGTTCTTGCGGCAGCCTTCTCGGATAACCACGACCCGATTCGATTTCAGCTGACCGAAGCGTCAGACAATTCAGGGAGGGGTGGGCATCCGAATTCGCCAACAGTGAAGGTCGTCGAGGTCGATTCCGTGACCGGTGACGAACTTTCCCTCGCCAGCGGTCGCCGATTGCTCATCAAGCTCGACGTGGAGGGTTTTGAATTAGCTGCACTTCGAGGGCTCGAAAAAGCGATCGATGCGTCGTCAGAAGCGCGACTTCTCGTGGAGTTCAATCCCAAGTGCATTCGACCAACGGGCGTTTCGCCCTCGGCAATTCTCGAGTGGCTTGCCGACCACGGGTTCCGAATGTTCGGAATCGATGAGGACAACTTCACGTGGAACGAAGTAGACATCGCGACGGCTGAGGACCAGGTTGGCGATGGCTACACCAACATTTGGTGCCTTCCGCGCGAGTCGACCATGACCGTCGCTGCCGTCATGCATTCTGCCGGGCTTTCGGGATCAGAGCGATCTCACGTCGAAGCCGTTGCAGACCTCGTCACACTGGGGTGCATGGTTGCGACAATCATGCCGAAGCCTGACTCAGGGCTCGTTGCCGAGCTCAAGAAATCAGGCTCCGGGATAATGCTCGTTGAGAAATACGAGTGGTGGGTTGATTCTTCGAATTTAGAGCTCAAGGAAAGGCACATCGCCTTTTCGCAAATTTACGATTCGATTGCCCATATCAATCCCGACGTGGTCATGACTCAGACGATGACGGTGCCACAAGGCGCGCTCGCTGCACGGGCGCTCGGCAAGCCCCACGTGTGGTGGGTTCGTGAGTTCGGTGACCTCGACTATGACTTTGCCTTGCCCGAGTCGCCGAGCGAATTCGGCCAAGTCATTCGGTCTCTCTCCGACGTTGTCTTGACCAACTCGAACGCGGTCAAGCAGCACCTCTTCCCGCACAGCGATGACGCCGTTCATGTTCTCTGGCCGAGCCCATTAATGCAACCATCCGACGTCGCCCGACGTGCTCGCCAGGGTGAGCTCACCCTCGGCATTGTTGCGAGCCTCCAAGTTGGCAAGGGGCACGCCGACCTCATCCAGGCGATCGCACGATCGAGGCTGCGCGAAACAACAATTCGCCTGAAGTTCTTCGGAGCTGGATCCGTTGCTGACCGCAAACGCCTGCGCTCTCTAGCCAAAGAGCTCGATGTTTCTGACCGGATTGAATTCGTGCCTCACATGGCGAACCGCGCCGAAATGTATGGCGCGCTGGACATTGTTGTGGTGACGTCTCGGGCAGAGGCATTTGGGAGAATCCCTTTCGAAGCAACCGCCGCCGGAAGGCCCGTCATTTACGCTGCGTCTGGTGGAATTGTCGAGTACATGGTCCCGGGCGAAACGGGTTTGTCGTATGAGCCTGGCGACATCGATGAATTGGCGCGCAACATCACAACGTTGCATCAAGATGCGTCTTTGCCGGAACGTCTGGTTGCTCAGGCCGACACCCATTTTCGACAGCTATTCTCTCAGCCCGCTCGTGGGACCGCCCTCAGGGGTTACCTCACCGAAGCCATCACGCGCCACGCGTCGCTTGCCATCACGCCTTGGTCACTCGACCGACTTCTGCTTCAAGTTGCCCTGACGAGTGAAGAGAGCCGGGGGGACAATCGAAACACGATTGCGGAGTTGCGTTCGGAGAGCGATGCCCTTCGTGCGGACCGAGATGCCTTAAGGGCAGAGCTGACTCGAGTTTCCACAGCACTGCACGAAATCACTGTCGAGCGAAACAACGCGGTGCTGGAGAGGGACGCACTCCTCAACAGTCGGTTGTGGCGCTTCGCTAAGCCATACCGAAAACTGCGGGCGATCTTCCGACCGCCTCGCTAGGGCATCGCATAAGAAATGGTAATAGCTGTCATACCAGTCACTATGATTTAGCGAGGCGAGCCATGATGGCCTGCCTGTCACGCCACCACGATGGGATCCTTCCATGCCTCTCTCTTTGGTCTCCGCCAGCCTCGAGCTGGAATGGGATGAGCGCACGGGCGCTCTTGTCCGACTCGAGGTGATTGATAGCGCGTGGCCGGTGGTTGCGCGCACCGCGTTGGGCATGTCGTTCGCATTGCTGGTTCCGGCTCCGGGTCGCGGTTCCCGCATGGTGCACGGAACAGCTCAGGCCGCGCCAGCTGTGACCGCAGGCGCCGATCGCGTCATGTTCGTCTGGTCGTCGGTAATTGGCGACGACGGCGAGCCCCTCGACATCGCGGTCACCCAGTCATGGCGGGTGGATGGTGCGGCCATCGTGGTCGAAACCGAGATTGACAACCAATCCGCCTACACCGTGGAGAACGTTTTCTCGCCATCGATTGGGGGACTACGCCCAAAGAATCCGGGCGACACACTCGAGGCGATCCGACACGACTACGGTGCCGGGATGCGGCAACCAATGTGGCCGACATTCGACAACTCGGTCGGCTACTGGGGCGCCGACGTGCCCACCCAGTTGGCCGCTCGATGGATGCCGGCCTACGGCACCCCGGCGATTCCCTACACCCTGATCCAGGGTCCGAACTATGGTCTTTCGGTTGGCGTCGATGCGCCGACGTCCGAACTCGTCGCCTGGGTCGCTCAGCTCTTGCCTGGGTGGCTCGACTCATTGGAGGGCACTGTCTCTCGGGATGAGCAACTCGCCGGTGTCGATGTTCGGATTGAGTTCTCAGCTGTGCACATTCCGTACATTCGACCGAACACCTCTCGAACGCTTCCCGCCATTCGAATCGAGGGCTACTCGGGCGACTGGCATAGCGGAGCGAACCTTTACCGTCAATGGCGTTCGAAGCACCTCACTCCTGCGCAACCACCCGCCTGGGTGAAAGAACCAATGTCGTGGTTCCAGTTGCAGGTGAATTCGACGGAGGATCGCATTCAGGTTCCATTCGACAAGCTCGTGGATTACGCGCGCGAAGCCGCCGAACTCGGTGTCGCGGCGATTCAAATCACCGGGTTCAACGTGGGTGGACAGGACCGCAACACACCTCATCACGACGCCGACCCCCGACTCGGAGGACACGAGGCACTTCGGCAAGCCATTGCTGACATTCAAGCCATGGGCGTTCGCGTGGTTCTGTTCTGCAAATTCAACTGGGCGGAGCAGTCCCTGCCGGACTTCGCCCAGACGTGGCGGGCACACGCAATCAAGGACCCCTACGGAGACCCTTACCTCAATCAGGGGTACCGTTACGACACGATTACCCAATTGCTCGACATCAACACTCGACGACTAGTGCCGATGTGCTTTTTGGATGAGGCCTATCTGGATGCCTGCGTTCGAGAGTTCGACACCTTGCTCGCTCTTGGCCCCGACGGAATCCTTTACGACGAATGCCTCCACCACATGCCAACGCTGCTGTGCTTCGATGAATCCCACGGGCACCGCTACGGCGCACCCACCTACGGCAACGATTTGGAACTCATCCGCCGCTTTCGAGAGCGGCTTCCTGCCGGGACCGAATTCGTCTTCGCGGGGGAGGGCGTCTATGACCTTGAGTTCCAAGAGTACTCCCTCTCATACCACCGCAGCGAGGAACGGAACCACCTCCCATTGCACCGCTACACCGCACCGCACGAGCAGATGTCCACGGCGGCAACGGGTTTCGATGACCGCAACATGGTTAACCAGAGCCTGCTTTACCGCTACATCGTGAGTTATGAGCCGAAGAACTTCCACGGATTCCTGAGCGACTTCCCGCTGACCGTCGCGTATGGGGAGGCCATGAGTTCACTGCGACGGGACCTTCGGAAGTGGCTGTGGGAAGGGACGTTCCAGGACACTGTGGGGGCAACAGTGCTCACCGCTCAAGGTGCCGTGCATCATCCTTACTCCGTGTTCACTGACGACCAAGGTGTCCCTGCGGTTGTCGTCGCCAACTACGATTCGGATCCCAGTGAGGTCTTCGTTGACCTCTCGGGGCCGCACCAATGGCGAACGGTCGATGACGCACAGTGGCATGACCTCCAAGATGGACGCGTTTCATTGGGCGGTCGTTCGGCCGTCGTCATCATTCCCACTTCTGAGGAGAACTAAAAATGGCCCAAACCGATTTGCCCGTTGAACAGCTGCGGGAGTACCGCTCATCTGTCACGCCTGCAGCAGACCTGAAGGAGTTCTGGGGCGCGCTCTTGACCAGCGCAGCCGAACTCGCCACACCGACAACGACAACGGAGTTGGAGTCCACGCTGACCCGCCTTCGCGTGTACGACCTCGAGTTCAGTGGTGCACACGGCCATCGAGTCAAGGGCTGGCTTCTCCTCCCGCGGGATGCGGAAGAGCCGTTGCCGTGCGTTGTCAAGTTCATCGGCTACGGAGGTGGGCGCAGCCTTCCCCACGAGTTCACGCTGTGGCCTTCTGCGGGCGTCGCAGTCGCGGTCATGGATACCAGAAGTCAGGGGTGGTCCGATACGGTTGACCCCGGTGTCGACCTCGCGCCCCAAGTACCCGGATTCGTGACCCAAGGCATCACCGCAGCCGCCAATCACTTCTATTCGCGGGTCTTTGTCGACGCGGCGCGACTGGTCACGTGCGTTCAACAGTTGCCCCAGATAGATTCCGCCCGCGTTGCCATTGCCGGTGGAAGTCAGGGCGGAGGGATTGCAATCGCAGCAGCAGCGTTGAGCGCGGGCCTGGCACCGGTTGCGCTGCGGCCCGAGCCGCTCGTGGGCGCACTCGTCGACGTGCCTTTCTGGTGCGACGTGTACCGCGCATCGACGATGGTTGACACGGCTCCGTACGTCGAGCTCAGCACCTATCTTCGCGCGCGTCCGCGCGACATCGACGCCGTTCGCACGACCCTCAGCTACATCGATGGTTCAGTGCTCGCGGCATACGGGGAGTGCCCGAGTTTGTTCGGCGTTGCCCTCATGGATGACATCTGCCCGCCCAGCACGGTTTACTCGGCCTATAACGCGTGGTCTGGACCGAAGCAGATTGAGGAGTACCCATTCGGCGATCACAACGGTGGCGACTCATGGCACGAGCTTGCCGAACTCGAGTGGCTTCATCCTCGTTTTCGAGGATGAACGCTCAGCCAGCGCGCTGTGATCAGTGACACGATAGCGACTGCCAAGCACACCCCGACGGCGACACGGAGCCCGGCCCATTGACCGATGGCGCCGACGAGAACTGGTGACGAAAAAAGGCCAACCCTCAGCACCAAACCAACAATGCTCAGCCCTTCGCCGGTGCGGAGATGCGGCGCGCGCTCGGCCGCATCCATTGCGAGTGGAATCGTTGGGGCGATTCCCAGACCCAGCGCTCCAAGCCCGATGCTGACGACGAGTGGGTTGGGGGCGATGATGACAATGATCAAGCCGATCAGGCTCGCGATGGATCCAGCCTGAACAGTGCGAATCGGGCCAAATCGATTGACGACGGCGTCGGACAGAAAGCGTCCCGTCGTGAGTCCAGTCATCAAGGCGACGAACGGCACCGCCGCGTCTGCGATGGATGCACCCGTCTGCGTCACGGCGTACACCCCGCCCCAGGTCGCGCCGAAATCCTCGAGGAATGCGCCGCAGAACGCGACGCAACACGCCGCGATGAGAAGAGCGCTGACCTGACTGCGCCCGCCAGATTTGCTCGCCGATTCCACCTCGGATGTGGCGGGCAGCCGCAGTCCGGGAAGGGTCACGAGGCTGAGCACGATGATGATCGCGCCCATGATTGGCAGGTAGGCCTCAATCGGGATTCGCAGCATCAAGGCCAGCGCTCCGAGAAGTCCTCCGGCGATCGCTCCCGAGCTCCAGGCCCCGTGAAGACCATTGATGATCGATCGTTTCAGTAACCGTTGTACCGCCAGCCCATGCGCGTTGTTGCCGATATCGCCGATGGCGTCGCCCAAGCCGATGGCGAAGAGCACGACACCGAGGGTGATCGGTCCATCAGTGAAACCGGCGACGATGAGCAAGGATCCGAGAACAGCGGCCGCCACTGCGGCCGCGCGGTCTGCCCCAAACCGAGCAATGACTGGACTCGCCACGAGGCTGCCGAGCACTGAGCCCACCGGGCCACATGCGACCATGATGCCGAACGCGAGCGCAGAGAGGCCAAAGTTTTCTTTAATCTCGGGGTAGCGCGTCGCGATAGAAGAAAACACCAGCGCGTTGGCAACGAAGAGAATAGCGACTCCCCGACGAGCCGATGAAACCCGCGAAGTCATTACAGTGAACTGCCACCGTCGACCACGAGCACGCTCCCCGTGACAGCGCTGGCGCCGGGAGAGGCCAGGTATGCCACGCCGGCGGCGATATCGTCGACGGAGAGCGGCGCCCCGAGCGGGATTGACTCGTCTACCCGCGCAGCATACTGTGGCTCGTTCTCGTATTGGCCCTTCGCAAGTCCGGCCATCACGATGCCTGGGGCAATGGCATTGGACCGAATACCGTGCGGAGCCAGTTCGAGGGCCGCTTGGCGCATGAGCTGGTCCAGTCCTGCTTTTGAGGTCGCGTAGGCTGCGATTTCGGGCCACGGCCGGGTAGCTACCCACGAGCTGATGAAGATGAGCCTTCCTCGGGTGCCGTCGGCCACCATGCGCCGCGCCGCCGACTGCGCGGCGATGAAGGCCCCGTAGAGGTTGATGTCGATCTGGCGCCGCCAGGCGTCGTCATCAATGTCGAGGAATGGTTGAGCCGTGACCGTACCGGCACAGATCACCATGACGTCTATGGTCTTCAGCTCCGATAGTGCCGCTACAAGATCGTTGCGGTCGGTCGTGCTGCCGATGACTCCTCGAATTGATCCGCGCTCGGAATCTGCTTCCGACGCGACGACCGGGCTGGGATCAAGAATGACCACGTCATAGCCTGCATCGGCCAGCCCCCGTGCGATTGCGCCACCAATGTCCCCCGCGCCACCTGTGACCAGGGCACCGGGCCTCTTCGAAAGCTTCATCTTCATCCTTCGCTCGACTGTCTCGGCGATGTCGCCGAGGTTGACTCGAGTGGTGCACCCTGCGACGATAGTCTGGTATTACCAATCATACCGCTCGACCCACTGGCTAACGAGCGTCCACGAAATTGCGGAGCCCATGACAAACACCAGCAACACAGTATCTCAGTCTGACCACGACTCTGAGACTCCCAGCCAGCGCATCGTCGCACTCGAAACGGTGCGCTCTGCGTTGCAGCCGAATGCGGTGTTTGTCTTGGTCCACGGGGCCGACGGCCAGGTCGGCATTGGCGAGACCTTCTACGGCGCAGCCAGCGTGGAGGCCTACATTCACGACGTCGCCGCGTTCGCCCTGCAGGCACCCGGTCGGCATTCCCCGGCCCGGGTGAGTCGCCAGCTTGCGGGATACGTCGGTTACTCGGGATCAGGCACCGAGGTGCGGGGGAACTCGGCAATAGACATCGCTCTGTGGGACCTGCTCGCCAAACAGAGCGGACTACCGTTGCGTGATTTGCTAGGCGGTCCCATCGTCGAGTCGATTGAGATCTACAACACCTGCGCGGGCAATGACTATGTCCGGTCTAATGCGCAGCAGTCGTCAAACAACTGGGGCCTTCCGCTTGCGGACGAACCTGATCGCTACGACGACCTGTGGCGATTCTTGCACGAGCCTGCGCGGCTTGCCCGCGACTTATTCGACGAGGGTTATCGAGGCATGAAGGTCTGGCCATTCGACCTCGCGGCTGAAGCCTCGGGAGGCGACCATCGAGCCGACTTGAGATTCGGTCTCGGTGTTCTCGATTCGATTCGCGAGGAGGTCGGCGACACGATGGATCTCTACGTCGAGCTCCACTCGCTCTGGCAACCACGAGGCGCCGAGCGCGTCCTTCGTGCGCTCGAGCCCTACGGGCTGGCGTGGGCAGAGGACCCGATTCGGGCCGACCGGTATGAAGCGCTGGCAGTGCTTCGGGAAGGGACTTCGGTGCCCATTGCTCTGGGCGAGAACCTCGGTGCAGGGTACAACTCGTACAAGCCACTCTTGGACGCGCGGGCGACCGACATCGCAATCATCGACGTCGGATGGAGTGGCGGAATCACCACCGCGATGCGCACGGCTGCCCTCGCCGATCAATATGGAGTGCCGGTGGCACCCCACGATTGCACGGGCCCAGTTTCTCTCGCGGTCGCGACGCACCTCGTCACGGCGATTCCCAACGGGCATGTGCAGGAAGTGGCCCGCAGCTTCTACCACGGGTGGTACGGACAGGTCAGCGAGGGCTACCCCACGATCGCTGATGGCCGCATCACGCCGTCGGCGGCACCCGGACACGGAGTAACGCTGCGGCCAGAGATGCTGGTGGATCCGTCGACCATCCGCCGAGTGACGACGATCGGCTCCTGACCGGTGTCTGAGCGCATCCCGCTTCCGCAAATCATCGCGCAGTCTCGGCTCGTGGCCGTGTTGCGGGCGCCGTCCGTCGCCGACCTCCCGAGCATTGTCAGCGTCTTGATTGAGAACGGCATGACGGTGATTGAGTTGACCTTGACAACGCCTGATGCCATTCGCGCGCTCTCGGAGTTGAGAGCCGTCTGGGGTGACCGGGCCACGATTGGCATGGGAACCATCACCACTCCGGGTCAGGCCCGGGAGTCCGTTGCTGAAGGGGCTCAGTTTCTCGTGACTCCGATCACGGTTCCCGAGGTTGCCCACATCGCGACGGAGGCGGGGGTGCCAATCTTGATGGGAGCATTCACGCCGACGGAGGTTGCCACCGCGTGGGATCACGGCGCGACCGCGGTGAAGATTTTTCCCGCGTCGCAGGTCGGACCGTCCTATTTGCGTGAGCTCCGCGGCCCGTTCCCAGATATTGTGACCATGCCGTCTGGTGGCGCGACAATCGACGATATCCCGGGCTGGCTCAGCGCGGGTGCGGCGGCAGTGAGCCTCGGAGGCAGCCTGATCGGGTCCGCGTTCTCGGGCGACGTGGCGGGACTTGCCGAGCGGGTGCGAAGAGCGGTCGACGCTGTCGCCAAGGCGAAACCATGACCCGTTCGAAGAACATCGACGTTCTGACATTCGGCGAGACCATGGGCTTGGTCGTTGCTGAACCCGGACCACTGGAGTTCGCGGGGAGTGCCCAGCTCAGAATCGGCGGCGCCGAGTCGAATGTCGCAATCGTCGCTAGCAGGCTCGGGCGATCGACGCACTGGGTGAGTCGCATCGGGGATGACGCGTTCGGGAGGCTGGTCGAGCGCACGCTTCGTGCCGAGGAGGTCGGCGTGACCGTGATCCGGGATCCTCAGCGGCCGACCGGACTCATGGTCAAGGAGCGCCGCTCACGAACCCTTCAACGGGTGCGCTACTACCGATCGACGAGCGCTGCAACGAAACTCGCGCACGATGACATTGACGATGACCTGCTCTCTCGGGCGAGCATCCTGCACGTGACCGGGATCACTCCCGCACTGTCTCCAGAGGCGCGTGACGCCGTTGACACGCTCATCGATCGGGCCCGGGCACTCGGAGTGACCGTCAGTCTTGATATCAACTATCGCTCTGCCTTGTGGACGCGCTCCGAAGCAGCGGCGTTTCTCAGTTCGGCGATTCCGCGGTGCGACATCGTCTTCGGCGGACTCGATGAGTTCGCGCTCGTTGACCCGGGAATCGTGACCGCCGACGCGGCAATCGAGGATGCTCTCGCGAGAGGGGCCGCTGAGGTCATCGTGAAGCTGGGCGACCGGGGAGCGGTCGGCGAACGTGACGGCCACCGCGCCGCGGTCGAGGCGACTCCGGTCGACGTCGTGGACACTGTCGGTGCGGGTGACGCCTTTGTCGGCGGATATCTCGTGGCTCGGCTCGACGGTCTCACTCTCGACGAGTGCCTCGCCCTCGGAGGGCTCGTCGGGGCCGCAGCGTGCACGGTGGCAGGCGACTGGGAGGGTGCACCACGACGCGAGGAACTGTCTCAACTCTTCGATGGTCACAGCGTCTCGCGCTAAAGATCATCCGGTCGAGCATCCTTCGAGCGCCGACGCGTGAGCGGCTAAGCCGACTCCCGCACCTGCAGCTTTGTGGATAGGCAAACTTCTGTGATGGAAGATCGAGTGCCTTCCAGCGTGTCGATCAACAGCCCGGCCGCGGACGCTCCCATTTCCCACGCCGGAACCGTGACCGTTGTCAACTGAGGATTCACGAACTTCGACACGTCGAAGTCGTCGAAACCGCAGACGGCCATCTGGTCTGGGACAGCTATGCCGACCTCGCGGAGGGTGCGCATGGCACCAATGGCCAGCAGGTCACTGCCACACACGATTGCACTGGGGGGAGTGTTCAGAGCGAGAAGCTTTCGCACCATCGCATCGGCGCCGGTTGGCTCCCATCCGGCTTCGAAGAGAGTGAGCTCCGGATCGATATCGATGCCGTGGCGCCGCAGCGCCCGCTTGTACGCGTCGAAACGCTGTTCGATGACTGCCCAGCGTTCCTTGGCTGCGATGAAGGCGATTCGCCGATGGCCCTGCGCGACCAGGTGGTCGACGATGGCCGTCGCGCCGGCTGCTTGATCGGAACGCACGACGAATGCGCGCCCAGCCACCTTGGCAACGGCGAGTTCGTCAAAGAGCACGAACTCGGTGTCGGTCTGGTTGAGCATCTGCGCGACCCGGCGACGCACGGCGGGAGAACCGGTCAACAGCACGCACGCGGCATCGACGCGGCCCTCGCTGATGGGTCGCAGCAGTTCGGCGTGGTCCTTAGTGTGCGCTGTTGTGTGAACGAGCACGCTGTAGCCGCGCTCACGCGCAGTGTCAGCGATGCCGGCCAGATAGAGCGCAGTCAGGGGGTCAGCGACAAAACGATGACTGTCGTCCAGAACCAAGAAACCGAGGGTTTGCGTTCGTGCGGAGCGAAGCCCACGCGCGGAGTTGTTGACCTGATAATTCAGCTGCGCGATGGCTTCTTCGATGCGACCTCGCGTGGCCACGGACAGCCTCGCCCACCGGCCATTAGCGAAGTTCGAAACGGACTGAACTGACACATCGGCGGCGGCGGCGACGTCGATCATTCTCGGTCTTGTCGTCCGCTCAGTAGACATGGTTTCAGTATCGCGCACATGGCCGGGTGGCGCACTCCTGCCCCACCCGGCCATGTGAACTACTCGTGTTTAGTAGACCTGCGCCAGCAGGCCTCCATCGACAATCAGGTGTGAGGCGTTGAAGTACGAAGATCGATCCGAAACGAGGAAGACGACCGCGTTCGCTACCTCGGCGGGATTTCCGATTCGGCGAGCGGGGTAGTGAGATTCCATCTCCGCCTTGGAGGCGGCCGGATCCGGCGTGGAGTCCCAGTACTGCAGGATCATCGGGGTGGCCATGTCGCCGGGGCAGATGCAGTTGCAGCGGATGCCCGCCTGGGCGTAAGTCGGATCGACACCGATTGCACGTGTGAGCCCCAGCACACCGTGCTTGGAGGCGGTGTAGGCCGAGAGGTAAGGATCCGCGCTCAGGGACAGCGCCGACGCGGTGTTCACGATGCTACCTCCGCCGGTCTCGAGCATGGCACGAACAGCCTGACGGCATCCGTTGAAGACGCCTGTGAGGTTGATGTCCAGAACGCGCTGCCATTCCTCGTTCGACGTCTCA
>WLDR01000032.1 GCA_009704705.1 Actinomycetota bacterium
CTCTGGGTGGATGTTCGACTCCGAGATTCCCACGAAAAGGGCCCCCACGCCCAGAGGCACCATGGCGTCGGGGATGCCCGCCACCCATGCAATGAGTGGCAGCACTGTCGCGACTCCTGCAGTGCGGAGAGAGCGGATAATCTGCAAGTTCTCGCGCTCGACGCGCACGATTTTTCGTGCCAGAGTCGCGCCGAATGTCATTGACCAAGCCTATTTGTCAGGCTCAATAACTGCGTAGGCCCGAATGATTGCGGGCTGACCACTGATGGTGATTGCTGCATGTCAATGAGTTGTGGGAGCAGCGTGATTGACTGGGCTCATGCGCAACGCGACTAACCCAGCCACACTGATTTTTGATGGCGACTGTGGTTTTTGCACGAGCGCGGCTCGGCACTTCGAAAAGCGTTCGTTTGTGCCCCTCACGATTACGCCGTGGCAACGAACGAACCTCGAGAAGGTTGGGCTGACTGACGCGCAGGCGCGCGAGCAGGTGTATTTGTTTCGGGATGGCGAACTCTTTGGCGGACACGAGTGTTTCGCCGAGCTCATGCGCATTCAGGGTGACCCATTTCACCGGCTGGTCGCGCGAACGATGCGAGCTCCGGGAATCCGTGTGCTCAGCGCGGCCGGCTATCGCTTTGTTGCGAGAAACCGACACCGACTTCCCGGCGGAACACCCGCGTGCGAAATGCCGACGGAGTAGTAGAAAAGCGAGAATTCGCTCGTAGGCTTCGAGCATGCGCAAAACTCCGACTTTTTGGGTCTACCTGTCACTCTCGATCATCGGGCTCATCACGGCGTGGATTCTCAATGGCCTCGCGGTTGTTCGCGGCGAGAGCTACACAGATGCGTGGTTCGGAACCGCCGTGGACTGGGTGCTCTCAACCGACCTGCTCATCGTTGCGGTCGCCTCGGTTGTGTTCATGATTGTCGAAGCGCGACGCCTCGGAATGAAACGTGTGTGGCTGTACATCGTGTTGTCGGGCGTGACTGCCATGGCGTTCACGTTCCCTCTCTTTCTGGCACTGCGCGAAAGTCGCATGGCCGAGATGGCGCGCAAAGATCGATAACGTCAGACCCCCTGATTAGAGTGAACGTTCAGACGAAAAGTGGGGTTTCGAGATGGATTTAGCGATTGTCTTTGGTGCGGTGAACATCGCGTTGCTCGTGGTGATTGTCGTATTGGTCGTTCGACGCCGTGGCGCAACTGCCGGCTCGCTTGACCTCGACCGTCCACTTGCTGCTGTGCGTGATGAACTTGCTCGCGCGATTCTCAACTCGCAGTCGCAGGTTGATGCGAAATTCGAATCGTTTCGAACGTCTCTCGAAGCAACGGCCGCAGCTCAACGCCAAGAAGCGACAGCGGGTCGTCAAGAACTGCAACAGACTCTGGTCTCGAGCCTTGATCGCTTGCAGAAGGGCAACGAAGACAAGCTCGAACAGATGCGCGTGACCGTCGACGAGAAACTGCAGGGCACGCTCGAGAAGCGACTCGGCGAATCCTTCGCTCTGGTCAGTGAGCGCCTCGAGTCGGTTCAACGCGGACTCGGCGAAATGCAAAACCTGGCTAACGGCGTCGGCGACCTCAAGCGCGTTCTCACAAATGTCAAGAACCGCGGCGGATGGGGCGAAGTGCAGCTGAGTCGCCAGCTTGAAGACATGCTCACTCCCGACCAATTCGAGTCGAACGTCAAGGTCAAGGCCGGTTCAAATGATGCCGTCGAGTTCGCGGTGAAGTTGCCCGGCAGGCACGACGACGAAATCGTGTACTTGCCGATTGACTCCAAGTTTCCGCAAGAAGATTACGAGCGTTTGCTCGCGGCGCAAGAACTTGCCGACCCCATTGCCGTCGAGGTAGCGGCGAAGAACATCGAAAAGGCAATCAAGATTCAGGCGAAGTCGATTCGCGACAAGTACATCGACGTGCCGCGAACGACAGATTTCGCAATCATGTACCTGCCCACCGAAGGGCTCTTCGCCGAGGTCATCCGTCGGCCCGGTCTGGCCAACGAACTGCAAAACACGTTCCGTGTTCAGGTCACTGGCCCGACCACCCTCATGTCGCTGCTCAACAGCCTGCAGATGGGATTCAAGACGCTCGCGATCGAGAAGAGCACCTCGGACGTCTGGAAAATCTTGAGTGCTGCAAAGCAGGAGTTCCACAAGTACGGCGAAGTCTGGGACAAACTCGCGAAACAGCTGAACACGGCTCAGAAGACCGTCGAGGATGCGGGTCGCCGCACGCGCGCCGTCGAGCGCACGCTACGCAACGTCGAGTCATCGGCGGGCATCGAGACGAGCGCCGAAATCGCGGCGATTGAAGCCATGTCTGACGAAATCGCCTTCGAAGATGACGTCGAAGCGGCGGATGCGGAGTCGACGAACTAGGTCGCCAAAGCGAGGGTGACCCGGAGTTTAGCCCCGGGCTTCGCCGTCGAGAAAGGCACCGATTTGGTGGCGCGCCTGCTCGAGGAGTCCGATGTCGTTCGCGACCTCGGCGAGCGGGCGAGCGGGCGAATCGAGAATTCCCTGATCGACAAAGGACGCCAGCGCGGTTGCCTGGTAGCCGAGTCCTTCGTGCTCACGAATTCCGGATTCGTCGTTCCATCTAGCAACCGGCTTCGGGTTGAAGTCGGGGCCATAGAGAGTGAGTCCCGTTGGCGTGAAGAACGGAGTGTCAACGGTGATCATTCCATTCACGCCCGAAATCGAGGCGGCGGTTGGCGTGTAGGTGGCGAGACTCACCGTGGCGACGGCACGGGCACCGTTGGAGTAAGAGAAGAACGTTGTGGTGGTTTCATCCACACCTGTGAGTGTCAGCTTTCCTGTTGTGGTGATGCTCGTCGCATTGCCCAACACGAGTGAGGAGAACGCGAAGTTGTAGATTCCCAAGTCGAGCAGACCTCCGCCACTCACCGACGACATGCAACGTGGCACACCGCGCAAGTCCTGACCAAAGTCGGAAACAACGAGCGAGAGTTCGCCCAGGATGCCCTCGCTCAGCACCTGGCGAATGACATCGGTTTGCGGAAGGTAACGCGTCCACATTGCTTCCATCGCGAGCACGCCGGCTGCCTTCGCGGCAGCTTCAATCGTCTCAACGTCGGCGCGATTGAGAGCACACGGCTTCTCAATCAGCACGTGTTTTCCGGCGGCAATGGCCAGAAGCGCGTGTTCCTTGTGAAACTCGTGCGTCGTAGCGACATACACGACGTCGACGTCGGGGTGCGTCACAAGTGCGTCGTACGAGTCGAGCACGATCTCGATGTTGCGAGGGGTTGCAAATGCTTCACCGCGCCCAGGAGTCTTCGACGCCACAGCGACAATGCGTTGGGTCGTGTAATTGTGAACTGCGTCTGCAAAGCTCGCGGCAATACCGCCGGGGCCGATGATGCCCCAGCGAAGCGGGGAAACACTTGCCGGGTCAATGATTCGAGGGGAGGGAAGCGATGTGGGGAGCATGACGCCGGCTTTCTTGATTGGTTAGGGATGCGGGGAAGGTTATGCGTTAAAGATCTGCGTGCTCGCGGGTTTCTCGACGAGTTCAGCGAAAGCGAGTCCGGCAGCTCCGATCATGAGCAGATTAGGCCCGAGCTCGCCCGGGCGCACAATAAGTCGGTCTTGAGGCGCGTTGAGTGTGCCCCACCTAAACCGACTCAACAGACGATCGGGGTCATACCCGTAGAGCACTGCAAGGTAACCGGCAACGACAACAACTTCGGGGTTGAACACGTTGACGACGTTGCCGAGGGCGACGGCCAGGGCGTCCAATTGGGACTCAAGAATCTTCTTGACTCGACCCGAGATGGGTTGCTTCAGTCGCTCGATGAGCTCGTCTTCATCGGCATTCTGGAGGTCGAGAGCCGCGAGCAGCTCATCGCGGCTGACGAGGGCTTCGAGCGTGCCTTGGAGACCCGAGTAGTCATCGCGAGGCGAATCGGAGATGCGCATGTGGCCGATTTCACCCGCGTATCCGGCTGACCCGCGAATCAGGGCACCGTTGTGAATCACTCCGCCACCGATGCCGCCCGTACCACCGAAGATGTAGACGACTTCGCTGAAGCTGCGTCCTGCGCCATGATCCAGCTCGGCAATCGAACCCAGCCCCGCGTCGTTATCGATTGACACGGGAAGACCCGTCTTCTGGTTCAGCATCGATGCGAAAGGAACCTCGACCCAGTTGAGATGCGGAGCAAGTCGAACCACGCCGTCACCCACACGAACCTGGCCGGGCACGGCGACACCGATTCCTGCAACGCGAATGTGCTTTCCGGCCTCGCGGCGCATAGCCGCAATGGCGTTTCCGGCAACTTCAACCGCTTCGATTGGGTCGGGCACGGATGACGTCGTGATGCGCTCTTTTCGAATCACCTGACCAGACAGTGTCACCATGCCCACAGTTGTCGCGTCCGCCTCGGGGTTTACTGCGAATACGACGACGTCTTCGGAGAGGGCAACCATGCGCGACGGGCGACCGACGCCGGTTCGGTCAGACGTGTCAGATTCCGTAATCAACCCGAGATCTTCGAGCTCGGTCACCAAGTCAGAGATGGTCGATCGGTTGAGGCCCGTGCGTTGTGCAAGGGCTGACCGAGACATCGTGCCGAACTTTTGTAGAAGGCGGAGCACGGCGGACAAATTGTGCTGGCGAATGACGTCGCGGTTACTGCCAACCGTCGAAGGCTGCGACGTGTTTTCGCGGGTTCTGTTCACGTTCCAAGCCTCCTCTCGTCCTAGCCCATTCAATTTACTTGCGAAGCCGCCTCACGTTCGACGAAGATCTGCCTCGACCACAGTCTATTTTTTGTTATTGTTCCCTCAGTCAACAAATTTTTGACGACTTCCCTTCGGCGAAAAAAGGACTCATGTCTGCACTCACACCGTCACGCGACGACAAATTCTCTTTCGGTCTCTGGACCATTGGCTGGACAGCACAAGACCCATTCGGCTCATCCACTCGTAAAGACCTCGACGTTGTTGAGGCAGTCGAAAAGCTTGCTGAGATCGGCGCCTATGGAATGACCTTCCATGATGACGACCTCTTTGCGTTCGGAAGCACCGACGCAGAACGTCAGAAGCAGATTGATCGCCTCAAGCAGGCGCTCGCCGACACGGGCCTCATCATCCCCATGATGACCACGAACCTGTTCAGCCACCCGGTATTCAAAGACGGCGCAATGACCAGCAACGACCGCGGTGTTCGCCGCTTCGCTCTGCGCAAGGCGCTTCGCAACCTCGACCTCGCAGCCGAGATGGGCGCCAAGACCTTCGTGATGTGGGGTGGCCGTGAAGGCGCCGAATACGACGTAGCCAAGGATGTTCAGGGCGCACTCCAGCGTTACCGCGAGGGCGTCAACCTCATGACGCAATACGTGCTCGACAAGGGCTACGACATTCGTTTCGCGATTGAACCAAAGCCAAACGAGCCCCGCGGAGACATCCTGTTGCCGACAATCGGTCACGCGATGGCGTTCATCAACACGCTCGAGCACCCCGACATGGTTGGACTCAACCCCGAGACGGGTCACGAGCAGATGGCCGGACTCAACTTCACTGCCGGCATCGCCCAGGCCCTCGAGCACGGCAAGCTCTTCCACATCGACCTCAACGGTCAGCGTGGAATCAAGTACGACCAAGACCTCGTGTTTGGTCATGGCGACCTCGTGAACGCATTCTCGGTCGTCGACCTGATCGAGTTCGGTGGTCCGAAGGGCGGCCGCGCTTACGATGGCCCGCGCCACTTCGACTACAAGCCGAGCCGCACCGAGGACTACGACGGCGTGTGGGAGTCCGCTCGCGCGAACATCCGCATGTACCTGCTGCTCAAGGAGCGCGCTCGCGCATTCCGCAACGATCCCGAGGTGCAAGAAGCGCTCAAGGCATCACGCGTTGCCGAAATCAACCAGTCCACGTTGGGCAAGGGCGAGACCTACCAAGATCTGCTCGCAGACAAGTCGGCTTACGAGAACTTCGATGCCGACTCGTACTTCAACGGTCGTGGCTTCGGCTTCGTTCGCCTGAACCAGCTCGCCATGGAGCACCTCATGGGAGCCCGCTAACCTATGTCGCTGGTCGCGGGTGTTGATTCGTCAACGCAAAGTTGCAAAGTTGTCATCCGCGACCTCGACTCCGGTCACGTAGTTCGGCAGGGGAGCTCGAAGCACCCCGACGGAACCGAAGTCGACCCCAAGTTCTGGTGGGATGCCCTCCAGGCCGCAATCGCTGACGCAGGGGGTCTCGCCGACGTGTCGGCCATTTCTATTGGCGGTCAACAGCACGGCATGGTCGTGCTTGATGCCGATGGCCACGTCATTCGCCCGGCACTGTTGTGGAATGACACTCGGAGTTCCGGCGAGGCTGAAGAAATCGTTGGACACTTTGGAGCCAGTGAAATCGCGAAGATGACCGGGTCACTTCCCGTGGCCTCATTCACATCGACCAAGCTTCGCTGGCTTCTGAACAACGAGCCAGAAAATGCCGCTCGAGTTGCCGCCGTGGTCTTGCCGCACGACTGGCTGAGTTGGCGGTTGGCCGGGTTTGGCCCCGCTGACGAATCTGAACTTGGACCCGATTTAACCGCGTTAGCCACCGACCGATCCGACGCAAGCGGAACCGGCTATTTCAACTCGGTGTCAAACGAATACTTGCCCGACGTTCTCTCCTTCGTTCTCGGGCACGTGCCGCAATTGCCGCGCATTGTGATGCCAGGCGAGGTTGCGTTTACTACGTCGGCGGGGCTGCTCATTGCGTGTGGCGCGGGCGACAATGCCGCCGCGGCTCTCGGGGTTGGTGCATCCGCAGGCGATGTCGTGGTCTCGCTCGGCACTAGCGGAACTGTTTTTGCCGTCTCGGCGACGCCAACGACCGACCCGACGGGCACGATTGCGGGCTTTGCGAGTGCAACTGGTGATTCCCTGCCATTGGTGTGCACGCTCAACGCGGCTCGCGTTCTCGATTCGTTCTGCCGTTTGTTCGACGTGACTCACGACGAGCTCGGAGAGCTCGCATTGCGCGCACCATCTGGCGCCGAGGGTGTCGTGCTCGTTCCTTTCTTTGAAGGCGAGCGCACTCCGAACCTGCCCAACGCCACCGCCCAGCTTCACGGTCTTCGCTTGTCAAACAACACGCAGCCAAACATCGCGCGTGCGGCAATTGAGGGGATGCTCTGCGGACTCAAGGGTGGGCTCGACGCGTTGCTCGACGCCGGCGTTGCGTGCTCGCGCGTCTTTCTCGTCGGTGGCGCAGCCAACAACGTTGCCGTTCAGAAGATTGCCGGCGAGGTGTTTGGCGTTCCGGTTGTTGTTCCAGAGCCCGGTGAATACGTGGCACAGGGAGCGTCTGCTCAAGCCGCAGAGGTTGTTCTGGGTCACTTGCCAAACTGGCCTCGCGATGTCAGCGCAACCATCGACACCCCGGGCGTGGCCCAGATTTTGGCGAACTATGCCCGGGCGTTGAACGCACTCGCCGCCGCTCAAGCCTGATTCCCTGGGAAATCGGGCGACGGAATCCACTGTTTTGATCGAATATCGGGGGATTACCCTCTCCCCATTTGGTGTTTCAGCCAACATATTCGCCTACTGCCCAAGTTTGTTATGGATTCGTGACCAAATCCGGTAGCGCGAATTTGTTGGATAGGGGAACATATAGGTGGGTCTCCCTCGAGACCTACGCGTTCATTTCTCGCGTATCCAAGTGATAAAAAACTACGAAGGGAGAGAAATGAAGAAGTCTTCATTGATCTCAATCGGTGCAGTCGTTGCAGCTTCGGCTCTTCTTCTCACCGGATGTTCGGCAACGGGCGGCGCTTCGGCTAGCCGTGCTTGCGTAATCCTGCCTGACTCCGAGTCGTCGCCTCGTTGGGAAAACAACGACCGCCCGGCTTTGGAAGCAGCTTTGACTGACGCTGGCTTCGAGACCGACATCCAGAACGCCGGTGGCGACACCGCAAAGTACGCAACGATTGCCGACCAGCAGCTCGCAAAGGGCTGTGGCGTCATGGTTCTCGTTGACCTTCAGGGCGCCGGTGTAACCGTTGCTGAGAAGGCAAAGGCACAGGGCATTCCTGTTGTTGCTTACGACCGTCCGATTGCCGGCGCTGACTTCTATGTCTCGTTCGACAACGAGGGCGTTGGAGCAATCCAGGGTGGATGTATCGTTGACGGCCTCGCTGCTCTTGGCAAGGACCCCAAGACGGCTGTTGTCGTCTACATCGGTGGAGACGCTGCTGACGGTAACGCCAAGATGTTCCGCGACGGCGCTGTTGGCGTCATGGAAGCTGCTGGCATCACGGCCGCTGCTGAGCCTGCTGGTGTCTGGGACGGCGCAAAGTCGGCAACCAACTTCGAGCAGGCTTTGACCTCGCTCGGCGGCAAGGTTGACGCTGTTTGGGCTGCTAACGACCCCAACGCTGGTGGTGTCATCGAGATCCTCGCTAAGAACGGTCTTGCTGGCTCGGTTCCAGTTTCCGGTCAGGACGCAACCCCAGCTGGTCTGGGCAACGTGTTGCTCGGATTCCAGAGCTGCACCGTGTGGAAGCCTGCTTCGCTCGAAGCTGCTGCTGCATCGGAAATCATCATCGCCCTTCTGAAGGGTGAGACCCCTACCGCTGAGAAGATGACCGCTGACGGAGTTCCCTTCGTCGCTGTTACGCCCACCAAGATCACCAAGGACAACGTCATTGACGTCATTACCGCTGGTGACGCTACCGCTGCTGACGTTTGCGTCGGCGACGTAGCTGCAGTGTGTGCTGAACTCGGCATTAAGTAACACCCGCTGAATGAGAGCCTCGCGCCGGCCACAAGCTTGTCGGCGCGAGGTCTTTCAGCGCAAGATGGCGATATCGCCAAAGTCTTTAATCCAGTGACCACAGAGTCACGCTGAGAAACTAATGTGTGACAGCTTTATCAAAGGAGATAATCGTGGGAACCACGCTCGTCGAGCTGAGTAACGTAACGAAGAGTTTTGGCCCGGTTGACGTTCTCAAGGGAGTCAACTTCAAGGTTGAAGAGGGCAAGGTCACCGCTCTAGTTGGTGATAACGGTGCCGGAAAATCCACTCTCATCAAGGGTCTCTCCGGGGTTCAGCCCTACGACGGAGGCACCGTCTCTTTCGCCGGTCAGGAAGTTAGCCTGCGAACACCGCGTCAGGCATCGTCACTCGGCATCGAAGTGGTTTACCAAGACCTGGCGCTCTGCGAAAACCTGGACATCGTGCAGAACATGTTCCTTGGTCGCGAGGAAAAGCACTTGACCCTTCTCGACGAGGCGTCAATGGAATTCGCCGCACAGAAGGCTCTCCAATCACTTTCGGTTCGCACCGTCAAGTCCGTGCGGCAGAAGGTTTCATCGCTTTCGGGTGGACAGCGCCAGACGGTCGCTATTGCCCGTTCCGTGCTTCGCAACGCCAAATTGGTGATTTTGGACGAACCAACGGCGGCCCTCGGTGTCGCTCAAACCGAGCAGGTGCTCAACCTCGTTCGCCGGCTGGCTGACAACGGCATTGCCGTCGTGATCATTAGTCACAACCTTGCCGACGTCTTTGAGGTAGCCGACAGAATTAGCGTGCTCTACCTCGGCCAGATGGTGGCTCACGTGGATGCGAAGAAGACGACCCGCGACGAAGTTGTCGCGTACATCACTGGTTCCAAAACGCCTGAGGGAGTTGCTTAACATGACGTACACCACACCTATCGCCACGGGTCACGAGGGTAGCGTTCGTGACCAGTTCCGTGCCTACCTTCAGCGTTTGCGCGGCGGAGAAATGGGCGCACTGCCCGCCATGCTGGCACTCGTTGTTCTCGGCATTCTCTTCTCTTCGCTGAGCCCTTACTTCCTCACCACGGGCAACCTCGCAAACTTGTTCGTGCAAGCATCCGCGCTCATGGTCATTGCCTTCGCGCTGGTCTTTGTCTTGCTCCTTGCAGAGATTGACCTTTCTGCGGGTGTTACCGGCGGATCGGGAATGGCTGTCTTCCAGGTGTTGAACGGCAATCTGGGCTGGAACTGGATTGTCTCTCTCATCCTCGCCCTGGGAATGGGTGCCTTCATCGGTGCCTTCATCGGATTCTTTGTTTCCCGAATTGGTGTTCCCTCGTTCGTCGTAACGCTGGGTCTGTTCATTGCGTTGCAAGGATTCATGCTTCTCTTGCTTGGCGACGGTGGAATCTTCCGACTCGTGCAGCCTGAACTCAAGTCGATCATGAACAACAACATGCCCATCTGGGCTGGCTGGGTCATGCTCGCTATCGCGGTCTTCGGATCGTTGTCACTGAGCCTCGCTGACCGTCGACGTCGAACGAAGGTGGGCCTCCCAACGCGACCTTTCATCATGCTTCTCTTGAAAGTCGGCACAATTGCGGTCATTGGCGCAGTGATCGTCGGACTTCTCAGTGTCAACCGTGGTCAGGGACTGCTCGCTGTTGAGGGTGTTCCGATCGTCATCCCGATCGTGCTTCTGATTCTTGTCGTGGGAACGTTTGTGCTCGACCGAACCTTGTTTGGCCGTTACATCTACGCGGTTGGTGGCAACCCGGAGGCAGCTCGACGCGCGGGTATTAAGGTTGCACAAATCCGCCTGTATGCGTTCATCATCTGTTCTTCTCTTGCCGTTGTGTCAGGGTTGCTTCAGGCGAGCCGCATCGGTTCGATTGAGTCGACAGCCGGTCGTGAGATTGTGCTCTCTGGTGTCGCGGCGGCCGTGGTCGGTGGCGTGAGCCTCTTTGGTGGCCGTGGTCGTCTGGCCTACGCAGCCATCGGAGCTCTCGTTATCGCGATGATTGACAACGGCCTGGGCCTCATTGGGTTCCCCGCGGCAGCGACCTTCCTCATCACCGGTGGAGTTCTCGTCGCAGCAGCCACGGTCGACGCCCTGTCGCGTCGTCGCTCTGGCGTCGCGCTCACGTAGCGCTCGTCATTTCATCTGCCATGCAGTCGATGACGCCGTTTCACTCCGTAGCGAACTCATCGGGTGCCGCTCTGACGCTGAGTGCTTTTGGGGCACGCATTGTGGGCCTCACCATGCCCGATCGCCACGGGACGCTGGGCGACGTAGTGCTGGGGTTTGACGCGCCAGACGATTACGCCACGAACGTGAACACCTACATGGGTGCGACAATCGGGCGGGTTGCCGGGCGCACGGCGAACGCGCACTTTGTCGGCGGCGGGCTTGACCTCTCGCTCACGCCGAACAACGGGCGACACACTCTGCACGGTGGGTCAGTTGAGACCTGGGACCGCGTCGAGTGGCAGGCCGAAGAGGTGACGGATGCGCGCGGCAAGGGCATCCGGTTCACGCACGTCAGCCCCGCAGGGTCAGAAGGGTACCCGGGCACGGTTCACGCGACTTCGACCTATCTGCTGAGTGATGACAATGTGCTCACGTGCGAGATGCGTGCTGTCTCTGATGCGCGCACACCGATAGCGATGACTCAGCATGCGTATTGGAACCTCTCGTCGGGTGGCGCCGGCACGGTCGTTGATGATGAGCTCTCGATCGCTGCTGACCGGCGAGTCAGCATGACCAACGAACTCGTGCCCACGGGTGACGTCGTGTCGGTCGAGGGCACCGGGTTTGACTTCACCCAGCAGCGTCGCATCGGCGCGCTTCTGCCGTCAGACACGGGTGTTCCGTGGCCCGGCATCGATCACACGTATTTGTTGAATGGCCGCACGGCCGCGCTTTCTCCGTCGGCCGCGACCTCGCTGGGCACGCCCGTCGCGACGATGTATTCGCCAGCAAGCGGACGTCACCTTGAGCTCTTCACCACAGAGCCCGCGCTGCAGGTCTATCTCGGCTGCCACCTTTCGGGCGAGGTCGGTCACGAGGGGGATGTCTATTCGGCGGGCAACGGAATCTGTCTGGAGACCGTTCGTTTTCCTGACTCGCCGCTTCTGCCCGAGCTGCCCTCCATCGTCTGTGAAGCGGGCGAAGAATTTGTGCAGGAGTCGGTTTACCGGTTTACGACTCGTTGATTACGCCGATGCGGGCGAGGCGAGCGAGTGCCGCATCCTCAATCGGACTTTCAGGACCGATTGCCGCGCGCAGAATTCGCAGGGTCAGTCGCGTGGCTGGAATCACGAGCCAGCGAGGTTTGGCCCGCAGGCCGAGCATGCGTCGAAACTCGGGGCGAATCGACACGACGGCCGCATCGAACAGCAACCGGTAGGTCGGGCGCGCCAGGCGAGGCAG
>WLDR01000033.1 GCA_009704705.1 Actinomycetota bacterium
CCCATGAACGGCAACGGAGAGCGCCTCATTGTCTACGGAATTTTGACGTCGTGGCAACCGCTGGATGCCGGAGTTCCGAAGGAAATTACCGCGCTCGTCGAGGAGGCACGTTCCTGATGTATGCAGCATTGTGGCGAATCATCCCTGGGCCGCTGTGGCTCCGAATCATAATCGCGGCGGCGGCGACGGCTGCGGTCATCACACTCTTGATGGTCTTCGTCTTCCCTTGGATTGACGCCCTGATGACCTCGCAAAACAGCAGTGTCGGGTAGCTCGTGAAGCGCATCCTCGTCATAGACAACTACGACAGTTTCGTCTACACGATCAACGGTTATCTGCAGGAACTCGGAGCCGAAACCGTAGTCGTGCGAAATGACTCGATTTCTTCGAGCGAGTTGCAGGGAGTCCTTGACGAGTTTGATGGGGTGCTTGTTTCTCCCGGCCCGGGAACCCCGGGTTCGGCCGGCATCTCGATTGAGGCGGTCCGGCTTGCTGCCGAGACCAACAAACCACTTTTGGGAGTATGCCTTGGGCATCAAGCGATTGCGGAGGCGTTCGGCGCAACCGTCACCAACGCCGAAGAGCTCATGCACGGAAAGACCTCACGCATTACCCACGACGGATCTGAGTTCTACGACAACGTGCCCGAGACTTTTGTCGCAACGCGATATCACTCGCTGGCCGTCGTGTCGTCAACCGTCCCTGACGAACTTCTCGTCACGAGCTCTACCGAAGGCGGGGTCATCATGGGCCTGCGACATCGGAATCACCCCATTTTCGGTGTGCAGTTTCATCCAGAATCGGTGATGACCGAGGGGGGCTATTCGATGTTTGGCAACTGGCTCGAAAGCCTGGGGCTCACGGGGGCCGCCGAGCTGGCCAAGTCGAAGTCACCGCTGATCTCCAACTAGCGCGGTCAGTAGCGCGAGGTCGTTTATCCCGCGCAGTAATAGAGCGTGACGGAGGTTCCGAGGGGAGCCTCGCCAAGAACACTCTGAGCTCCGACACCGAGTGACGCATCACTCTTGCAGGAACGATCCCCTGTGGTGATGACGGGAATCATGTACGTCGGAGACGTGAGCTTAGCTGTGGCGTCTTTCAGGCTCATTCCACGAACATCCGGAACATTCACTTTGCCGTTGGCAACCACAAAGTTGACTGTCGCCCCCTCTTTCACCGACGTGCCAGCAACGGGGTCGGTCGAGATGATGGTGCCCGCGGGGTAGGCGCCGTGATACGTCTCGGTCAGCGAACCAGACACCAGCTTTAGCGAGGTGAGTTGCGTCTGACCATCCGCCAAAGTCATGCCCGAAACATTCGGAACAGGGACTTCCTTGACGCCGAGTGAAACATAGATGGTGACGATCTGCCCGGGTTCTAGCTTGAGCCCAACCCCCGGGTCTGTTCGGATAACCTTGTCCTTTTCAACCGTCGCGCTGTACTCCTCTGCGCGCACTGGCTCGAGTTCAGCTGTTCGAAGCTTGGTGGCCGCCTGCTCGAAGGTGAGGCTGGCAACCTTGGGTACCACTACGGACGCGGGCGCAAAAATCGTCGTTGGAGCGAGGTTGACCACCCACAACGCAACGAGCGCGAGCACCGACGCCGTGACCAGAGCAATCGCGATACCACCGACGACACGACGACGCTGCGGCGTGTTTCTCGCTCCCAGTCCGGACATCTCTTCAACCGACCACGATTCCCCGCCCGAATACGTCGCCCTCGGCGCGAACATGGCATCAAAGTCATCATTGGCCGGATGTGCTGAGGCAGGAGACAGTACTGGTTCCGGGCTCATGGGAGCGACGGGTAATTCGGCATCGATGGTTGCCTGCTCCATAGACGACCCGGTCACGTCGGCAAACGCAGATTCGATGTCGTCGGCAAACGCAGCCGCACTCGTGAACCGGTCGGCGGGGCTCTTGGACAAAGCGCGCTCCACCACCATGTCGACGCGAACAGGAACCTTTGGATTCAACGAACTCGGAGACGGCGCTTCATCATCAAGGTGCGCGCGCGCCACGTCGACCGGCGTCGCGGCCGTGAACGGGACTCGGCCGGTCAACATTTCATACAAGACCACCCCGAGCGAATAAATGTCTGAGCGTTCGTCGCCCTGACTGCCGTTCGCTTGCTCGGGAGAGAAATAGGCGGGAGTGCCGAGGATACTGAGGGCCTGTGTTTGCGTGGCCGCACTGTCGCTTAGCGAAAAGGCGATCCCAAAATCGAGGATTTTTACCGAGCCATCTTTGGTAATCATGATGTTCGACGGCGTTAGGTCACGATGGATGATGTGCTTCTTGTGTGCGAATGCGACGGCATCCGCTGTTTCTTTGGCAATGCGCAGGGCCTCGGCCACCTTCAGCGGCCCCTTCGCGATCACTTTGGTGAGCTCGATGCCTTGGACAAACTCCATAACGATGTACGCGTGTGTCACAGACGTACCGCGCGCGTCGGTCACCGTGTCTTCGCCGGCATCAAAAATACGTACGATGCCAGGATGCGCTAACTCAGAAGCCGCGGTCGCCTCGCGCTTGAGACGATTTCGAAACTCTGCGTCTTTGGCGAGATCAGAGTTGAGGATCTTGATGGAGACTGTTCGATCCAGGCGGGAGTCTTTGGCGCGATAGACATCTGCCGTGCCACCTTGTCCAATTCGGCGTTCAAGAGTGTAGCGACCAGAAATAGTTGCGCCAACGAGCGTCACGGCAAACCTCCATTCCCAAACCTATTGGCAAATGATGGACTAGTCGATGTTGATCGTGAGCGCGCCGCCGACACCCGACGGCAATTCGCCACACAGCACCTGCATGGTGATGTTCGCCGACGTTCCGGGCGCATTTGGCGCGTTCAGTAGCGAATAGCTCGTCTCGCCCGAGCCAACGGTGATCGGCGCTCCCCAGGGAATGTTAATCGTGTAGTTGACTAACGGCGAGCCCGACGGGCACTGGTTGTAGACCGACCATGCAATCGCGAAGGGGTCTCCGGCAACGACGGCGTTCCCGGCAAACTCATGAGACAACGAGGGTGCTGCGGGCGGCGGAATCGTCGGTGTCGGGCCGTAGTAAAGCACGGTGATGAGTTCGCCGATTTTCAGGTTACCCGTGGGGTTGAGGTCGTACACCTTGCCCACGAGGCCGGCGTTCGGTGCTGCCTTCTCTTCCTTGAGGTTCACTCCCATGCCCAAAGCTTGCAACGCAGAGGAGGCTTCTTCTGCCGTCTTTCCGACGTACGCAGCTTTGTCGACCTTGACGAGCGTCGGTGTTGGGGTTGGCGCTCCCGAGGAGCGCGTCGGTGTGGCCGTTGATGAAGTACGTGTGGTGGTCGATGTCATCGACGACGAGGAGCCGCCGCCTCCGCCAGACACCAGCGCAACGATTGAGCTGCCGAGAACGAGAACGAGAACTGCTACCAGAGCGACAAGCGGCCACGTCCACGCGGACCGCTTTGACTTGCGCTCTTCGCTGGGTGTTGTCGACGGAATGTTCAATACCGTGGTGGCGCCCGGCTCCGCGGCGCGGGGCAAAACCATCGTTGCGTCTACCGCGGGCAGTCCGGCGGAAATCGCCGGAACAGCCGCGGCGGCCGACTGAACGTCACCACGACGAAGCGCCTGGGCCGCGCGTGCAAGATTCGCCGCCGAATCAGGTCGATCGCTTGGCTTCTTGGCAATGGAGCTCATGACCAGGTTGCGAACGGGTTCCGCGATGGTTTCGGGGAGCGGTGGCGGCGCATCATTAATCTGAGCCATGGCGATGGCGACCTGTGACTCGCCGGTAAAGGGCCGCTTTCCTGCCAGTGCCTCATACGCCACGATGCCCAGGGAGTAAATGTCTGTCGATGGCGAGGCGGGATGACCACTCGCTTGTTCGGGCGAGAGGTACTGAACCGTTCCCATAACCTGACCGGTGGCCGTCAGTGGAACCTGGTCAGCAATTCGGGCGATGCCAAAGTCAGTGATCTTGACGCGATTCTCCGGCGTGATAAGCAAATTGCCCGGCTTGATGTCCCGGTGGACAAGACCAGCGGCGTGTGCGGCCTGCAACGCGACAGAAGTTTGGGCGACGATATCGAGAACCCGGTCGATCGGAAGCGTGCGTTCGCGTTCGAGCACAGACGACAGGGGCTCACCCGGAACGAGTTCCATGACGAGGTAGGCGCTCCCGTCCTCCTCGCCGTAGTCGTACACATTTGCAATGCCCTCGTGATTGACCAAGGCGGCGTGACGGGCTTCGGCACGGAATCGCTCCAGAAAGCCCGGATCGCCAAGATACTCATCCTTCAAGATCTTGATGGCAACTTGGCGCCCAATGACGGTGTCCGTGGCTTGCCAAACTTCGCCCATGCCGCCGACGGCAATGCGGGAATCCAGGGCGTATCGCCCACCGAAGTTCATGCCCGCTGAAGGCCTCATTGAAAAAGCACCGCCTCAAGAACGTTTCGCGCTATCGGAGCCGCGATCAAGTTTCCGTAACCACGCTGACCCAGACCTCCACCGTCTTCTACGAGGACGGTGATTGCGTAACGTGGAGCTTCCGCAGGAGCAAATCCGGTGAACCACAACGTGTACGGCTCGCCTTCACCGTTCTCTGCGGTTCCCGTCTTGCCCGCGACGGTCACTCCGTCAATCTTGGCATTAGTTGCTGCGCCGTTGCTGACACCATCAACCATGATTGCTGAAATCGCCGCGGCTGTTTCGGCGCTCATTGCCCGGCCGTATTCGATGGGCGTTGGGGCGGAGAGAGATTGACCATCACTTGCGACAACGGAATCAATCATGTTTGGGTACATCACCACCCCGCCGTTGGCGATTGCTGCCGATACGAGCGCCATTTGAAGGGGTGTCGCCCGCACATCAAATTGTCCGAATGCGGCCAACGCTGTTTGGGCATCATCCATCACGGGTGGAAAGTAGCTTGCCTCGACGGTTAGTGGAATCTCGAATCCACTGTTGAACCCAAACTTCTTGGCTTGATCCAGGAGGGCCTTTCTGCCGAGTTGTACACCAAGCTCTGCAAAGGGGATGTTGCAACTCACGCGCAACGCTTCCCGCAGCGTGACCGTCTCGCCCGGGCCGCACGTTTTGCCATCGCTGTTGCGCACGAGATTGTCGGATCCCGGAAGGGCGAACTCGATTGGGTTCGGCAGCTCGCTCTCGGGTGTCCATTTTCCAGATTCGAGCGCTGCGGCGAGAACGACGAGCTTGAAAGTAGAACCCGGCGGGTTGAGGTCTCCCGCAATGCTGCGGTTAATGAGCGGGTCGCCCGCATCACCCAGCAGGGCTTCGTATGTATCGATGACCTGATCTGTGTCATGCGAGGCGAGTGGCTGCGGGTCGAAAGACGGAGTGGAGACCATTCCCAAGACTCGTCCGGTCGATGGCTCGGTGACGATAACAGCTCCGGCGTAACCAGATTCGGCGAGGGCGTCGTATGCGGCTTGTTGAATCACGGGATCCAAGCTGAGATTTACGTTCGCTCCGCGAACGGTTTCTCCCGTGAAAAGGCTTCGGAGTTGCTGAAGAAACTGGGAGCCCGACGTGCCGCTCAAGTAGTTGTTCATGGCGGCTTCGATGCCCGACAGGCCCTGGTTGAGCGTGAAGTAGCCGGTAACGGGAGCCCACACGAGAGGGTTTCGGTAGACACGCTGAAACCGGTAATCGTCATCGCTCGGGACTGATTCAGCGATGACGGAACCGGCCGCGATGATGCTTCCTCGCTCGGCCCGGTATGAGTCAAAAAGCGTGCGGGTGTTGCGCCCGTCGGCATACAGCGATTCCGCGGCCGCAACTTGAATTACCGAAGACGAGATGAAGAGAGTCAGGAACATGGCCAAAGCCACCGCGGCGATGCGCCTCATTTCGCGGACCACCTATGCCACCACCAAACGAGTGCGGCTTCGAGCGGCGTCAGATAGACGCAGAAGCAGCGCGATGATGATCCAGTTCGCAACGAGCGAGCTGCCGCCGGCCGCCAGAAACGGCGTGGTGAGACCGGTGAGAGGAATAACCCGCGTCACGCCGCCAATGACGATGAAGCACTGAAGCGCAATCACAAACGCGAGCCCTGTTGCGAGCAACTTGCTGAATTCATCCGATGCAATGTAGCCAATGCGCAGTCCGCGAGTGGTGAGAATCATGTAGAGGCACAGAATCGCAAAGAGGCCGGCAAGCCCGAGCTCCTCGCCCAGGCTTGCAACGATGTAGTCACTTTGCGATACGGGCGTGATGTACGGAAGACCCTGGCCCAGCCCCGTTCCAATGACGCCACCATGAGCGAGCCCGAAGAGCCCTTGAACGAGTTGGTAGGAGCCACCGATTTCGTTGTAGCGGTCCTCGTTGAATGCGTCGTACCAGTTCGCGAATCTGTCATTGACATAACCCAAAACGAAGTTGGCGGCAACGGCTCCGGCGACGAACAGCCCAACCCCGAGCCCAACCCAGCTCGCTCGTCCCGTGGCCGCATACAGCATCACAAGGAAGAGCCCGAAGTAAAGAAGACCAGTGCCGAGGTCGCGCTGAAAAACGATGACCGACATCGAGAGCACCCACACGGCAACAATCGGACCGAGATCTCGCCCGCGAGGAAGACGCATGCCGAACACCTGGCGACCAACCATCGAGAGGGATTCCCGGTGCTGGACGAGGTATCCCGCGAAGAAGATGGCGAGCGCGATTTTGGCAACCTCACCGGGTTGAAAGGTGAGCCCGGCAATCTGAATCCACACGCGGGCACCGTTCACTTCGATGCCGATTCCCGGGAGCATCGGCAGTAGCAACAAGACCACGGCGACTAAGCCCGATGTATATGTGTAGCGCTGAAGAACTCGGTGCTGTCGAACAAGCAGAATGGCGACAGTGCTCACCACGAGCGCAAGCGCTGTCCACGCACACTGCTTGACGCTGAGAGCGTCCCACCCCTCGACCTTGTTGGCCAGGTCGATTCGGTAAATCTCCACGATGCCCAGCCCGTTCAGTAGCGCCGCGACAGGAACCATGATGGCGTCTGCTTGGGGAGCCGTGAAACGTAACACAACGTGAAACACCACGATCAAGCTCATGACACCCATGACCAGCGTCAGCATTCCCGGCTCTAGTTGACCCAACACCGCAAACTGCACAATCGCGAGCGCCGCGAGAGTGATGGTCAGCGCAAAGAGCAAGAGCCCGAGCTCTCGGTTGCGCAGAACATGCTGTCCAGAGGGGCGTTTGAGTCGACCCATCTTGCGGACGGGACTCATCGTCGTCATGACGGTCCGCCAAACCACTTGACGATGCGCGCACGCACGCTTCGAGTTGATTCGGAAGCTGCATCACGTGTCGCATCGGACGCATTCGGTTTCGGAGGTGGGGTCGACCCGACAACGGGAATCTCGCTCGTCGCCACGGGGAGGGTTCGAGCCGGCTTTCTCTTGCCCCGCGGAGCGGGCGTTGTGGCACTCACCGAAATGGGCTGAGCGGCTGCACCCACCAGCCGGACCGACTCAACCGCCGGCTCTTTGAGGTCATCCATGACAACGACGGTCACATTGTCTGGAGCTCCCCGACGCATGCTCGCGGCCACGAGGGCCTCTGCGGCGTCGCCTGCGTTGGGCGTCGTCACGAGCACATTCAAAATGACATCGTCGCGCACGACGCCAGCGAGACCATCTGAGCAGAGCATCCACCGGTCACCGGGCTTAATGGAGAGGATGGTGGTGTCAATGTCTGGCCGAGCGTCTACATCGCCGAGAACGCGCAACAATACCGAACGCCGCGGATGAGTGAGGGCCTCTTCTTCGGTTATTCGCCCGCTATCGACAAGGCGTTGCACGTACGTGTGGTCGTCGGTTACTTGCTCCAGCGCCCCACCCCGAAGCAGGTAGACCCGTGAATCCCCGATGTGTGCGATTACTGCCTTATCACCCACGCGGAGCAGCGCACTGACTGTGGTGCCGAGCCCGGCCAGCTCCGGGCGCTCGACGACGGCACCGATGAGCAGGCTGTTAATCTTGATGAGCTCTTCGCGGAGAAACTTGCGGGCCTTCTCGGCCGTGTCGAACGGACGATCAAGCTCAAGCAATTGGCGGATAACGACATGCGACGCGACATCTCCGCCAGCATGGCCACCCATTCCGTCGGCAACAACCATCAAGAATCGGCCGGCGAATCCGGAATCTTGGTTACTTTGACGGACGAGCCCCACGTCAGACGCGGCTGCACTGTGCGTCGCCATTATTGGCTTCGCGCTCTCAGTTCGAACGTGGTTTGCCCCACGGTGACGCTTTCCCCGAGATGCAGGGGCACCGTGCCAACGACCCGTGACCCATTGCACAGTGTCCCGTTTGTTGAACCGAGGTCGGTGAGCACCCAACTGCCATTCGAGACGGAAATTCGAGCGTGGTTGGTTGATGTGTAGTCGTCGCTGATGACGAGCATTGAATCAGGAGAGCGCCCAATGGTGACTGTTTCGCCAGACAGTCCGAGAGAATTGCCGGCCATGGTTCCGGAGGTCAGCACAAGGTCGATGTCATCACTGGCAGACGCGGGAATGCCCGTTGAGCCGCCGCGAGCACTCTCAATAAATGGCTGTGAGTCATGCGGAGTGGATGCGCCGGGATCTGCTGTGGCGACCGGGAGTTTGCGCACGCGTTGCCCGAAGAGGTCGGCACGAATCGAGTAGACCACGAAGAATACGAAGACCCACAACGCGGCGAGAAATCCAAGACGGACGATGAGCAGTGTTAGTTCGCTCATGCCGTACCTCGACCACTGACTCCCGCATTGCCTGTCTCCGACTCGGCCTCAGGGATCACGTGGAAGACGATGTTTGTCTTGCCAATCATGATGACGGAGTCGGGCGGCAACGCAGCGGACCGCAGCTGAGCACCGTTCAAGATGGTGCCGTTTGTTGAACCCAGGTCGTTTGCCTGCGCCCGCGTTCCATCCCAGAGAATCTCAACGTGATTGCGAGAGGCGTTGGGGTCATCGATGACGACATCGGCTTCTGTTCCCCGCCCAATGACGGTTCGTCCTGCGGAAAGTGTGTAGCGACGACCACTCACCTCTAGGGTTCCAACCCATCGCACACGACCGGCTGCGCTGCTCGATGAAACGCGACAGACGCCCACGGTCAGCTGTGGGTCGTGAGCAAACGAAATTCGAATTCCACCAGTGAACTGATAGCCCTGCTTTTTTGCGTGTGCCGTAACAAGTCGAGAAAACTCGTCGACGAGTGTGGGTCCCATCGCGACAATTCGGTCGTAATCGGAGGGGCTCAAGGTCACCACAAAGGCGTTGGGTACGAGAATCCGGTCACGCGACACTACGGACGCCGTGGTGTCCATTTCTCGTCGCAGCGCACTCGAGATTTCGACCGGTTGAACGCCGGAGCGAAAAGTCTTTGCGAAGGCGCCGTTCACCGCTCGTTCAAGAGCACGTTCTACGGCATCGAGAAAATTCACGAGACTCCTTGTGTGGGTTTACCCTTATGAATCCTAGGCGGGAGTAGTTGACCGCGGGCTGAAGCCAGTCAGGCAGTCCGCTATTTCGCGGAGGGGAATGCCGCGCTCGCCACAAGGCCACGGGGTTCACGTGGCTCGAGCTTTGCCGAACCACCACTGGCAAACATCAAGCGAGACACGATGGCCAGCCCAAGACCACTTCCTTTGCTGTCGGATGTGGCACGCCAAAATCGATCAAACGCGCGGGCACAGTCATCCGCCGAAAGCCCGGGACCCTCATCCAGAACGGATACGACAACGGACGCCCCACCGCTCACGCGCACCAGGATTCGACTGCCCGTCGGGCTCACGCCGAGCGCGTTGTCGACGAAATTGTCAATCACCTGCTCGGGTGCGGTCTTGACCGCGAGTCCGCGTGCTGAAGCTGGACCCTCGTAACGCACCGTCACGCCCTGCTCGGCAGCCAAGGGCTGCCAGTGCTCAACGCGTTCCTGAGCTATTTGGGCGAGGTCGAACCTTTCGACCTGAGCCGACGAGGCTTCCGTTCTGCTGAGCAGCAGCAACCCTTCAACAATGGCCGCAAGACGATCTACTTCGGCCTCTGCCGCAGTCAAACGTTGCGCTGCTCCGGCGGGGTCATCGGCAATGAGATCGTTTGCACGTTCCAGTCGCAGGCGCAGGGCCGTCAATGGTGTTCGGAGTTGGTGTGAGGCATCGGCCGCGAATCGGCGTTGCTGCTCGATGAGAATGTTCAGCCGTTCGGCCATTTTGTTGAAGGAGCCAGAGAGCGCGCGAATCTCGCCTGGGCCCGACTTCTCATCCGCACGAGAGTTCAAGTCTCCCTCGGCGAGCCGCTCCGTAGCCAACTCCAGTAAACGCAGCCGTCGGCTCAATGTGGTCGAAATGATGTACCCAACAATTCCAGCCAAGAGCAGCGTGGAGACGGCAACGATGCCCAGCGTGCGAAGCTGCGAGTCCACGGCTTCGTCGACGACCTGAGCGGGATAGGTGAGCCGAACGGCGCCGATCACGTTGGGCCCGTTGAGCACCGGTACCGCAACGAACAAGAGGTCTTCTTGCAGCGTGGTGGAAAAACGCTCGCCGACTGAGACGGTTCCGGTCAGCGCTTCGGCAACCTCCGGCCTCGTTGAATAGTCGGTTCCGAGCGATGTCTGGTCATCGTCACTCGTGACAATGGATGTTCCCGTGCTGTCGACCACGACAACGCGAGCGCCACCAGCATCTCGGTACGCACGGGATGTTTCGTCCAGGTACGCGGTACTTTCGGCGCTCTCTGTCCACAACGCCGCCTGCGCGCGCCCCGCGATGACGAACGCATCACGCTGAAGCGACGTTTGCACTTGCTCGTGCTGCACGGTCTGCATGTAGTTGTAGAGGGGGATGTCCTGCGCGACGAGCACGACAAACGTGAAGCCCATCAGCGCCGCCATTATTCGCCACTTCATGTGGGAACGCCGAACCGGAAGCCCACACCTCGCACCGACTCAATCCATGTTGGGTCACCAAGCTTCTTTCGAATCGCCGCCACGTGAGCGTCCAGCGTTTTTGTCGTGCCGTACCAGTTGGTGTCCCAAACGTCGTGCAAGATTTCTGCTCGCCGATAGACCGCACCAGGGTCTTGCGTGAGATACACGAGCAACTCAAACTCTTTCGGGGTCAGGTGTACCTCGTTGCCACTCAGCGTGACGCGAATCGCGCGCGTATCGATTCGGAGGGGTCCAAACTCGCGCTCTGCTGGCCAGGCCTCGGCGAGCGTCTCGGCGGCCGTGGAACGGCGAACAACAGCCTTGATTCGCGCAACGAGTTCCCGCATTCCGAAAGGCTTGACGACGTAGTCATCCGCGCCGATTTCCAGAGCGATGACGCGATCGATTTCTTCATCACGCGCACTCACCACGATGATGGGCACCAACGAAGACTTGCGTATCTCCCGACACACGTCGGTTCCGTCCATATCGGGCAGGCCCAAATCAAGCAGAACTAGGTCTGGCTCAAAATCGGATATCGCGACAATGGCCTCGGCCCCGGTGCTGACGTGCTTCGTCACAAAACTCGCCGTGCTCAGGCCGTCCAGAATTCCATCTGCAACGGAGGGGTCGTCTTCCACAATCAAGATGCGCACGTCACCATTGTCCCTTGCTCTCACCAGACATCGACCCGTGTCGCGTAAATCCATTCAATCTTGGATGTTTCTTGGATTTGCACGGGGTGTCCTCTGGATGACGCATCCCTAGCCTAAAGACATGGCATCTCAAGCAGTAGCAATCCTCTCGGTCTTTGGCGTTCTCGGAACGGCCGGCGCAGCAATGGCGGTGAACTCGGACACCCTCGCGGGTGCAACCGACGCGGCCCTCGGAAACGCGACGTCAGTTCTCGTTCCCTCCGGAACAGAAGATCCCGCGTCGACGGAAGCAGGTTCCCCTGCACCCGCACCTATCTCGTCCACGACACTTAAGAAGATCGTGGTTCAGGGGCCGGCCCCTGCGCCGGGGGCGTCAACGCCAATCCAGGTCGCGCCTTCTGTGCCTGTCGACCAACCCCCAACCGATGGAACGACGGGCGGATCTGGTTACGGCGACGACGATTATGACGA
>WLDR01000034.1 GCA_009704705.1 Actinomycetota bacterium
GCCAACCAAAACACCTCGGGACTCTACGAACTCGTCAACCTGTTCTCGGGTGGCGCGCTGCTCCAACTCTCCATCTTCGCGTTGGGCATCATGCCCTACATCACCGCGTCGATCATCGTGCAGCTTCTTCGCGTGGTCATTCCCCACTTCGAGGCTCTGCACAAAGAAGGTCAGGCGGGTCAATCCAAGCTGACGCAGTACACGCGTTACCTGACCATCGCCCTCGGTGTTCTTCAGTCCACCACCCTTATCACGGTTGCGCGATCGGGTGCGCTCTTCGGTTCGACCTCAACGCCCGAGTGTTCGCAGCTACTGACGAATGACGCGTGGTACGCAATTCTCCTCATGGTCATCACGATGACGGCCGGTACCGGTCTCATCATGTGGATGGCCGAGCTCATTACCGAGCAGGGCGTCGGTAACGGCATGTCGTTGCTTATCTTCACCTCGATTGCCGCAACCTTCCCGCAGTCGATGTGGGGAATTCAGCAGGCAAAGGGTTGGAACACCTTCCTCCTCGTCATCGCTGTCGGCCTGCTTGTTGTCGCAGCCATCGTGTTCGTCGAGCAGTCGCAGCGCAGAATCCCGGTTCAGTACGCGAAGCGCGTCGTGGGTCGTCGCACCTATGGGGGCAACAACACCTACATTCCGATCAAGGTGAACATGGCCGGTGTTGTGCCCGTCATCTTCGCTTCGTCGCTGTTGTACTTGCCTGCGCTCATCGCGCAGTTCAACCAGCCCGCTGCCGGCCAAAAGCCAGCCGAATGGGTGACGTGGATCACGACCTACCTCACCACGGGTGACCACCCCATCTACATGGCCGTGTTCTTCTTGTTGATCGTCGGTTTCACATACTTCTACGTCGCCATCACGTTCAACCCCGAAGAGGTCGCGGACAACATGAAGCGCTACGGAGGCTTCATTCCGGGCATTCGTGCCGGTCGTCCAACTGCGGAATACCTGGACTACGTACTCACGCGTATCACGCTTCCTGGTTCGATGTACCTCGGCGTCGTCGCACTGCTTCCGCTCATCGCTCTCGTGCTCGTCGGTGCAAACGCCAACTTCCCCTTCGGTGGCACCTCAATTCTGATTGTGGTCGGCGTGGGACTCGAGACGGTCAAGCAGATTGACTCGCAACTTCAACAGCGTCACTATGAGGGTTTGCTTAAGTGACCTCGGGCACCCGCCTCTTGCTGATCGGCCCGCCAGGTGCGGGCAAAGGAACCCAGGCTTCGCGCCTGGCTTCCGCATTTGCTGTGCCAGCAATCTCAACGGGTGACATTTTTCGTGACAACGTTGCGAACCAGACCGAGCTCGGCCTCAAGGTCAAGTCGATTATGGATGCGGGCGAATACGTGCCCGACGACATCACGAACGCCATCGTGGCCGATCGCCTGCGCGAGCCGGATGCGAAGAATGGCTTTCTTCTCGACGGGTATCCGCGCACGCCCGACCAGGTTGCCGAACTTGATCGCGTTCTCGCCGCGGAGTACGAACCGCTGAACGCTGTCGTGCTGATTGACGCCGACCCTGAGGAGGTCGTCGCTCGTCTGCTGAAGCGGGCCGCAGAGCAGGGCCGGGCGGATGACACCGAAGGCGTGATTCGTCACCGCATGAGTGTGTATTCGGCGCAGACCGCTCCGCTGATCGATCTCTTTGAGGAGCGTGGCCTTCTGGTGCGGGTAGACGGACTCGGCTCGGTTGACGAGGTCACGGAGCGCATCCTGAACGCGCTCGCCGCTGCTGGTGTTGTCGCGTAACGCATGATGTTCCGCAACTCGATTTACAAGACACCCGAACAGCTTCGACTCATGGTCGAGCCAGGACTCGCGACAGCGGCCTCGCTGAAAGCTGCCAGAGCACAGATTGTCGCCGGCGCAACGACCCTCGACATCGATAAAGCAGCCGAGGCAGCAATCATCGCCTACGGTGGCGCGTCGAACTTTAAGCTCGTGCCGGGTTACCGCCACACGATTTGTGCATCCGTCAATGACGAAGTCGTTCACGGGATTCCGACCACGCGTGCTCTCGAAGCTGGCGACATCGTCTCAATCGACTCGGGTGCAATCATCGGCGGCTGGAACGGGGATTCCGCCATCACAGTCGTCATTCCCGGAGGAGATGCGGCCGAATCGAAACGACGCACCGAACTGTCGAACGTGACCGAAGGTTCGCTGTGGGCGGGCATCGCACGTCTCGCTAAGGCCAAGCACCTGAATGAGGTCGGGGACGCAATCCAGACGTACATCGAAACCGAAGGCGCCAGGGTCGGCCAGAACTATGGAATTCTCACCGAGTACATCGGCCACGGCATCGGCAAAACCATGCACGAAGAGCCACCCGTGTTCAACTATCGAGTGCGCCAAAAGGGCCCCGAAGTAAAACCGGGTCTGGTCATCGCGATTGAACCGATGGTGGTGATGAACAGTCCAGAAACCTATGTCAAAGCAGACGAGTGGACGGTCGCCACGACCGACGGCGGTGCCGCATCACATTGGGAACACTCGGTGGCGGTTCACGCGGACGGCATCTGGGTGCTCACCGCAGAGGACGGCGGCGCGGCGGGACTTGCGCCGTTCGGCGTGACTCCCACGCCGATCCGTTGAGTTTGTGCGAGATGCCAGGCGCCAATTGGGCGGATGAGCCCATGCCGAATTGGTGAATGCACGTTCTACCCCATAGGATTGAGTTTTGGTGTCAAAGACCGCCTTTTGGCGTGTCGGCGAAATCAAGAAACACGCACGATCAGCAGTTACACACCAAACGATAAGTGAGTTTATGGCCAAGAAAGACGGCGTCATCGAGATCGAAGGATCCGTTGTCGAAGCGTTGCCCAACGCCATGTTCCGCGTGGAGTTGACGAATGGTCACAAGGTTCTTGCCCACATTTCGGGCAAGATGCGCCAGCACTACATCCGAATCCTTCCTGAGGACAAGGTCATCGTAGAACTGAGCCCTTATGACCTCACGCGCGGCCGAATTGTTTATCGCTACAAGTAACCAACGCAGAAACTGCTGAAAAGTAACGGCCCGCCTGCGGGTACGAAGACAGCGAACAAAGGAAACATCATGAAGGTAAATCCCTCAGTCAAGAAGATCTGTGACAAGTGCAAAGTCATTCGTCGCCACGGAAACGTGATGGTCATCTGCGAGAACCCGCGCCACAAGCAGCGCCAGGGCTAATCAGGCTTTGAAAGCGTCACTGCTTTCGAGAAATCACAACTAAACACACATCACAGCAGTCGCAAGAATCCACGTCACGTGGAGGACACCTCGGGTGGAGGCCCGGGCACCGCGATTGCATCACACCTCCACTTCACCTACAGGAGAAGCCGCCATGGCACGTCTTGCCGGAGTAGACATTCCCCGCGAAAAGCGCGTGGAAGTCGCACTCACCTACATCTACGGCATTGGCCGTACCCGAGCACTCAAGACGCTCGAAGACACGAAGATCAGCGGAGACATCCGCGTCAAGGACCTGACCGACGAGCAGCTCATTGCTCTGCGTGACTACCTCGAAGGAAACTACCGCGTTGAGGGTGACCTCCGCCGTGAAGTTGCCGCCGACATTCGTCGCAAGGTCGAAATTGGAAGCTACGAAGGTATCCGTCACCGCAAGGGCCTGCCCGTGCGCGGTCAGCGCACCAAGACAAACGCTCGTACCCGCAAGGGACCGAAGCGCACCGTCGCCGGCAAGAAGAAGGCCAAGTAGTCCGCGTAGGACTGCTTCGACAGCAAAGGTTTAGGAGAACTAATGGCAGCACCAAAATCGGCCGCACGTAAGCCGCGTAAAAAGGACAAGAAGAACATTGCTGTGGGTCAGGCCCACATCAAGAGCACCTTCAACAACACCATCGTCTCGATCACGGACACCACCGGTGCCGTCATCAGCTGGGCATCTTCGGGTGGCGTGGGCTTCAAGGGCTCGCGCAAGTCGACTCCGTATGCCGCACAGCTCGCCGCAGAGTCGGCAGCTCGTCAGGCACAGGAGCACGGCATGAAGAAGGTCGACGTTTTCGTCAAGGGACCGGGTTCGGGTCGCGAAACGGCAATCCGTTCGCTCCAGGCAGCTGGTCTCGAGGTCGGTTCGATTAGCGATGTGACGCCTCAGGCGCACAACGGATGTCGTCCGCCCAAGCGTCGTCGCGTCTAGTTCTTTCTCACGGGTGACCGCCTCGAGCGGAACCTCAGAGACTCACACCTGTTCACAACTTAACTACTCATCGTTATCAGAAGTCATATAGCGGACTTTTGGCCAGAAGGAGAAAACAACGTGCTTATCGCAGAGCGTCCTAAGCTTTCCGAAGAAGTCATTTCCGACTACCGCTCGCGTTTCGAAATCGGACCGCTCGAGCCCGGATTTGGTTATACCCTCGGAAACTCACTGCGTCGTACCCTGCTCTCGTCGATTCCCGGCGCAGCAGTAACCGGCATCCGTATTGACGGTGTACTTCACGAGTTCAGCACCATCCCTCACGTGAAAGAAGACGTGACGGAGATCATCCTGAGCATCAAGCAGATCGTTGTTTCGAGCGAACACGACGAGCCCATCGTTGCGTACCTGCGCAAGAGCGGTGCTGGAGTTATCACGGCTGCAGACATCACCGCTCCGGCTGGTGTCGAAATCCACAACCCGGAACTCGTCATTGCAACGCTGAACGACAAGGCCAAGTTCGAACTCGAACTGACCATCGAGCGTGGCCGTGGTTACGTGTCGAGCCAGCAGAACCGCAACGAGGCTGCTGAAGCCGGTCAGATTCCGGTTGACTCGATCTACTCGCCCGTTCTCAAGGTGACCTACCGCGTCGAGGCAACTCGTGCCGGTGAGCGCACCGACTTCGACCGCCTCGTGGTCGATATCGAGACCAAGGCGGCAATCAGCCCCCGTGACGCCATGGCTTCGGCCGGTCGCACGCTGACCGAGCTGTTCGGACTCGCTCGCGAGCTCAACACGGCAGCCGAGGGTATCGAGATTGGCCCGGCTCCCGTAGACCAGGTCATCAGCAACGAACTGCAGATCCCGATCGAAGATCTTGACCTGTCGGTTCGCTCGTACAACTGCTTGAAGCGCGAAGGTATCAACAACGTGAGCGAGCTCGTTGCTCTCTCGGAGCACCAGTTGATGAACATCCGCAACTTCGGACAGAAGTCGGTCGATGAGGTTCGCGACAAGCTCATTGAAATGGGTCTCTCGCTCAAGGACTCGGTTGGTGGCTTCGAAGGCGCTCAGTTCTTCGGCGGCAACGACGACGAATACATGTAAGCAGCGCGAGCTTTCCGCACGCCTTTCACTAATCACGGAGAAACATAATGCCTACCCCAACAAAGGGACCCCGCCTCGGAGGCGGCCCGGCGCACGAACGCCTGCTGCTCGCTAACCTTGCGGTCGCACTGTTCACGCACAAGTCAATTCAGACCACCGAGACCAAGGCCAAGCGCCTTCGTCCGCTTGCCGAGCGTCTCATCACGTTCGCCAAGCGCGGTGACCTGCACGCGCGTCGCCGTGCGCTGAGCATCTTGCGCAACAAGGACGCGACATACGTTCTGTTCGCCGAGATCGCTCCGCTCGTCGCTGAGCGCGAAGGCGGCTACACGCGCATCACCAAGCTCGGTTACCGCAAGGGCGACAACGCCCCAATGGCAGCCATCGAGCTCGTGCTCGAGCCCGTCAACAAGAAGCCATCGAAGGCAAAGCCGGCTCAGTCCGCTGCGCCGAAGGCCGCCGCACCCGTCGTGGATGCACCTGCGACCGAGGCTCCTGCCGACGAGGTCATCGAAGAGACAGTAGCCACCGAGGCCGTTGAGGCCGTTGAGGCTGACGCTGCTGAGGTTGCGGTTGTCGAAGAAGTTGTTGCTGACGAGGCTCCTGCTGAAGAGGCACCTGCTGAAGAAGCTCCGGCCGAAGAAGCCGCAGCTGAAGAACCAGCTGCTGACGCTTCGGAAGAAGAAGCTAAGTAGCCAACTGCATTTGCATTGCAACGAAAGGGCACTCGCTGATGTGAGTGCCCTTTCGCAGTTAACTCACGGTGACGACGAAAAAGTTAGGCTCAAATCATGCGCGTGCGTCTCGACATCGCTTACGACGGAACTGACTTTGCCGGTTGGGCGACTCAGCCGAATCTGCGCACTGTGCAGCAAACGGTCGAGGATGCCCTGAGCACGATTCTGCGTCTGACTCGACCTGTGCGGCTCGTCGTTGCTGGGCGCACTGACGCGGGCGTGCACGCAACCGGCCAAGTTGCCCACGCAGACCTCGACGAAATCGACGAGAAGACCGACCTCGTGCGTTTGACCCGCAAGTTAACCAGCCTGCTCAACCAAAGCCCTGACGTCGTCGTGCGTGCGGTCACTAGAGCACCCGAGGGTTTCGACGCGCGCTTTTCGCCGATGGCCCGACGCTATGAGTACCGCATCGTCGATAACGACATCGACCGAGACCCGCTCAAGCGCCATCAGTCAGCGTGGATTAATCGGCCACTCGACGTGACCCTCATGAATGACACCTCGTCGTCACTCGTTGGGCTCAGAGATTTCGGCGCGTTCTGCAAGCCCCGGGAGGGAGCCACGACGATTCGCGAGCTGCAAGTCTTCGAGTGGAACCGTGACGACTCGGGTGCGCTGGTGGGACGCCTGCAAGCTGACGCCTTCTGCCACTCGATGGTGCGGGCACTCGTGGGTGCGTGCGTGGAGGTTGGGTCGGGCAAGCTTGCGCTGAAAGACCTGGGTGACGTGCGGGATGCCGCGGTGCGAACATCCGCGTTCAAGATCATGCCCGCGCATGGGCTGACGCTGACCGAAGTCATTTATCCGCCCGATGACCAACTGGGCGCGCGAGCACAGTTGACCCGAGTGAAGCGCGACGCGACCGGAAACGGCTCTGATTCCTGACCTGGTCCGCATTGGATCCCGGCCTCGATTGGCGCAACCGCGGAATCTCGCGTAGCCTTGACCCTTGGTGCTTCTTGGAGACAACGAGCACAGCAAGACCGAAGAGCCCTCGACTGCGGGGTTCGCCTCTCAAGTGCGAGAGCGAACGTTGCGACTGAGCGGGATTCACGAACCACTCATTTCGATCAAAAAGAAAGTCGTTACTATGACACGCACTTTTTCGCCCAAACTCGCTGACGTAAAGCGCGAGTGGGTCGTTATCGACGCCACAGACGTCGTGCTCGGCCGCCTCGCAAGCCACGCAGCGACGATCCTTCGCGGAAAGAACAAGGCAACCTTCACCCCCCACATGGACATGGGTGACTTTGTCATCATCATCAACGCAAGCAAAGTTGCCCTCACCGGCGCCAAGCTCGCACAGAAGAAGGCCTACCGCCACTCGGGTTACCCGGGCGGTCTGCGCGCGACAACCTACGCCGAGCTGCTCGAGAAGAACCCTGAGCGCGCTGTGGAGAAGGCCATTCGTGGCATGCTCCCCAAGACCTCACTCGGTCGTGACCAGTTCCGCAAGCTGAAGGTCTACGCAGGCGCCGAGCACCCCCACGCTGCACAGCAGCCCAAGGTGTACACCCTTTCCCAGGTCGCTCAGTAAGCGCCACGAGACTTTAGACATAAGGATTTAGACACATGGCTGACATCGAAAACGCCGAGATCGAAAACGGCGAAACGGAAGAACTTAGCGAGTACTCGACCGAGACTCCTGTTGCGAAGGCCCCCAAGGCTCCTCGCGCAGTCCTCAACGTTCCCGGCGCTGCCGTGGGTCGTCGCAAGCAGGCAATCGCCCGCGTGCGTCTCGTCCCCGGCTCGGGCAAGATCACGGTCAACGGCCGCGACCTTGACAACTACTTCCCAAACAAGCTTCACCAGCAGCTCATCAACGACCCGTTCACGGTCCTTGAGCTCAACGGCTCCTACGACGTCGTTGCACGCATCACCGGTGGTGGCCCTTCGGGTCAGGCCGGCGCACTGCGCCTCGGAATTGCCCGTGCCCTCAACGAGATCGACGTGGAGAACAACCGCGCGACGCTCAAGAAGGCTGGCTTCTTGAGCCGCGACGCTCGCGTCAAGGAACGCAAGAAGGCCGGTCTCAAGAAGGCCCGTAAGGCTCCTCAGTTCTCGAAGCGCTAGTCGTTTCTCCTCGGGTTTCCCATGGGTCGCCTTTTCGGCACTGACGGTGTTCGGGGCTTGGCCAACCGTGAACTCACGGCTGACCTGGCCCTCGGACTCGCGCAGTCTGCTGCCGTCGTCTTGACCAGCGGTCGCTACGCCGACAAGCGTCGCGCCGAAGGCCGTCGCCCCACGTGCATCGTCGCGCGGGATCCTCGCGTGAGTGGCGAGTTCTTGACCGCGGCGGTGAGCGCTGGCTTGGCAAGCTCTGGAATCGACGTGCTCGACGCTGGAGTGATCCCAACGCCGGCAGCGGCATTCCTCGTGGCTGACCTCCCTGCCGACTTCGGCGTGATGATTTCGGCGTCCCACAATCCCGCCCCCGACAATGGCATCAAGTTCTTCGCCGTCGGTGGCGTAAAGCTGCCCGATGAGGTCGAAGACCGCATCGAGGAGCACCTCGGTATCAAGAAGCTCCTGCCAACGGGTGGCGATGTGGGGCGCATCCACCGACTTGCCGATGCAGAAGATCGATACGTTCTGCACTTGCTCGGGAGTTTGCCCAACCGACTCGATGGGCTTCACGTTGTGCTCGACTGTGCCAATGGCGCGGCGAGTGCGATTAGCCCCGAAGTGTTCACGAATGCGGGGGCACAGGTCACGGTTATCGGCAACGCCCCAGACGGACTCAACATCAACGATGGCGTCGGCTCGACGCACCTGGATGTGCTTGCACGCGCCGTCGTCGACGCCGGCGCAGACGTCGGCATTGCGCACGACGGTGACGCCGATCGCTGTCTCGCCGTGGATGCCCAGGGCAACATCGTCGACGGCGACCAGATCATGGCGATTCTTGCCGTTGCGATGAAGGAGCGTGGCGAACTCAAGAACGACACGCTCGTCACCACCGTGATGAGCAACCTCGGGCTGCACCGCGCGATGGCATCACACGGCATCTCGGTTGTGACGTCGGCGGTCGGTGACCGGTATGTGCTCGAAGAACTCGACCGCGGCGGTTTCTCGCTCGGTGGCGAGCAGTCGGGTCACGTGATCATGACCAAGTTCGCCACGACCGGCGACGGCCTACTGACCGGTCTTCACCTCGCGGCTGAAATGGCACGCACGGGAAAGACCATGGCGGAGCTCGCTGCGACCATGACGATTTTTCCGCAGGTGCTCGTCAATGTGCGCGGTGTCAATCACCGAGGTCTCGATGAGAGTGACGGTGTTGCCGCCGCGATTGCGATTGTCGAATCCGAACTCGGCGACAGCGGCCGCGTGCTGCTTCGCCCATCGGGCACCGAACCCATGGTTCGTGTGATGGTCGAGGCCGAAAGCCACGAGATTGCGGATGCGCACGCGCACGCACTGGCCGAGGTCGTGCGAATCGAGCTCTCGCTCTAGATCTTGCGCAACAACACGCTCTTCACCGAGTGGTCCGGCCCCTTGCGCAACACGAGCCGTGCGCGCGAACGAGTGGGACGAATGTTCTGCTCGAGGTTCGGCATGTTGATGCGCTGCCAGTAATCCCTAGCGAGCTCGAGCGCCTTGGCTTCAGACAAACCTGCGAAGCGATGGAAGTACGACTTGGGGTCTGCGAATGCCCCGCGCTGCAGCGTGAGAAAGCGATCCTCGTACCAGCTGGCGATGTCGGCGGACCGCGCATCCACATACACCGTGAAGTCGAAGAGGTCACTCACAGCCATGCCTCCACCAACCGGCGGTTGCAAAACGTTCAGGCCCTCGACAATCAGAATGTCGGGGCGTGCCACGGTGACGAACTCGCCAGGCACGATGTCGTAGTCGAGGTGGGAATACACCGGCGCTTTGGCTTCGTCGGCACCGCTCTTGATTTCACTCACAAAGTTCAACAGTGCGCGTCGGTCGTATGACTCCGGGAAACCCTTGCGTTCGAGCAAACCGCGGGCTTCGAGCACGGCGTTCGGGTACAAAAATCCGTCGGTCGTCACGAGTGCCACATTCGGCGTCTCTTCCCATCGGGCAAGCAAGAACTGCAGAACGCGAGAAACCGTTGACTTGCCGACCGCGACAGAACCGGCGACCCCAATAACGAACGGGGTGGTGGATGCCCGGCGCTGCAGAAACCCGTTTGTTGCCGAGTGCAGGTCTCTCGCGCCATGCGCGTAAAGCCAGAGCAGGCGGCTTAAGGGCCGGTAGATTGCGTCCACCTCGGCAAGGTTCAATCGATCGCCAAGTCCGCGCACGCTTTCAAGGTCTTCGGGGGAGAGGGGTTGGGCCGTTCTCGGTGCGAGAGCGGCCCAGTCGTCGCGCGGAATCTCAACAAACGGCGTCGACTCGATGACACTCAGCGGTGCGGTTGGGTCGGGGATACTGTCAACCGCGGGGGCGTCTTCGAACACCGCTCTATTCTGCCCTGCATTTCGCTCATGTATCGTGCGCGGGCGCGCAGATACTGCCCGCGGGCACTCAGCCGGGCACCGCACGCGTAAACTTGAGAACATGTGCGGAATCGTCGGATATGTGGGTCGCCAAGACACGCTCAGCGTGCTCTTGGGCGGACTCAAGCGCCAGGAATACCGCGGATACGACTCTGCCGGCGTTGCCGTGCTCACCGAGACGGGCAAAATGGTCACGGCCAAGAAGGCCGGCAAGCTTCAGGCGCTGGTCGATAACCTGACATCTCACCCGCTTGCCGCGGGCCACACCGGCATTGGTCATACGCGCTGGGCGACGCACGGTGCACCGACCGATGTGAATGCGCATCCACATCTGGCTGACAATGGTCGCTTGGCGCTCATTCACAACGGCATTGTCGAGAACTTCTTTGAGATCAAGAACGAGCTGATTGCCAAGGGCTACGAGTTCGTCAGTGAGACCGACACCGAGGTCGCCGCGGTTCTGCTTTCTGACACGTTCACGTCGACGGGAGACCTGCGCACGGCATTTGCTCAGACGGTCAACCGACTCGAAGGCGCATTCACCTTGCTGGCTGTTCACGCCGACGAGCCCAACTTGATTGTGGCCGCGCGACACAACTCGCCACTCGTCATCGGTTTTGGTGATGGAGAGAACTTTCTCGGTTCTGATGTCGCAGCATTCGTAGAACACACGCGTCACGCCGCAGCCGTGGGACAAGACCAGATCGTTGCGATCACGCCGGATTCGGTCACCGTAACGACGTTTGCCGGTGAGGTTGTCGAGCCGGAACGCTTTGAGGTCGAGTGGGATGCGTCGGCGAGCGAAAAGGGTGGATGGTCGAGCTTCATGGCGAAAGAAATCGCCGAGAACCCTGACGCCGTCGCCAACACCATTCGCGGACGCATTGTCGACGGCCACGTTGTGTTGCCCGAAATCGACGAACTTGGCGCAGACCTTCTCGCGGGCATTTCGCGCATCATCCTGATTGCCTGCGGCACGGCCTCGTATGCCGGAATGGTGGGGTCGTACGCGATTGAAAAGTGGGCGGGCATCCCGGTGGATGTTCAACTCAGCCACGAGTTTAGATACCGCGATCCGGTCATCACGTCGACAACTCTCGTGATTTCCATCAGCCAGTCGGGCGAAACGATGGACACCCTGATGGCAGTGCGTTACGCGATGGAACGCGGCGCCAAGACCATCTCCATTTGCAACACTCAGGGCGCAACGATTCCGCGCGAGTCCGACGCAGTGGTTTACACGCACGCCGGACCCGAGGTTGCCGTTGCGTCGACGAAAGCTTTTGTCGCTCAGATCACGGCGCTGTACCTCATCGGTCTGCACATCGCACGGGTTCGTGGCACCGTCGACGACACAGAACTTCGCGCTCTCGCGGGCGAACTCAATGACTTGCCTGCCAAGCTTGCCGAGGTGTTGCTTGTTGGTAGCGACATTCGCACATTGGCGAAGTGGATGAGCGACTCACAGTCGGTGCTCTTCCTTGGCCGCAACGTGGGTTACCCCATCGCGCTCGAGGGCGCGTTGAAGCTCAAGGAGCTCGC
>WLDR01000035.1 GCA_009704705.1 Actinomycetota bacterium
CGCTTGAGGTCGTTGAACGGAACGGGCGCGGAAGTCATGGTCTAAGGGTATCCGTTACGCGTATCAGGCGCGTTTCGCCTGCCGCAATCGCGCGCGTTTTCGGGCTTCGAGAACGGCAGAGATAGCAACGCCTCGAGAAAGCCCATAGAGGTTCTCCTCGAACACCATCTTTGCAATCCACTTGTCAGCCTCGAGGTCGGGGTGCGGGTCACCTTCGACGATGGCGTCAAGCGGTCCGTCATACACGGGCAACTCGGTCCATTTCGGAGTGAGTACGGTGTGCGTCCCGTCATCATGGCCCGCGTAGTGCGCCAGATTGACACCGGGTGAGAGCGCCCACGCATCGCGCGACCACATGCTTGCCAGCCAGCGGTAGGCCCACGTCGAAATGCGACCAGCGTGGGCATCGGCAAAGTTTTGTTTCCAGCGCAGGGCTCCGATACGCGTGCCGACAATGCGTTGAATGTCTGCAACGGATGCGTTCATCGCCCACGTGAGGTGGTCGTCATACCCCGCCCAGGCGCGCTGCCATGTCGCCCACGCATACGACTCCGGGTAGCGAGAGAGCCGCGGTCCGATTCCCGGTACGCCACTGAATTGCGGCGGCACGAGGTGATACCCCGAAACGTGCTCGATGCGTTTGTCGTCAGCGAATCGATCGAGCATCGATTCGAGAAACGGAATCATGTTTGGACCGGGCACCGTGTCATCCTCGATGACGATGACGCGGCCATGCTTTTCGGTGGATTCGGTCACTGAGAGCGACACGTTTGCGCGCAGCCCAAGGTTTGCAGGCCGAAACGTGAGTTCAACGTTGTTCGTCCAGTCAATTCCTTCTGCCAACGCTCGAACCGCAGCGACGCGATCGGCATCACCGGGCACGTGAGCCTTGGGTCCGTCGACGCACACAATGATGTTCTGCGCGTTGACCGACCTGAGTCGGTCGAGCAACCTGCCGAATTTGTCGGCACGGTTGTAGGCCATCAGCAGAATAGGCGTCACGAGTATCCATGTTAAAGTCTGAACCGTGACCCGCCCTCGCCCCACGCCCACGGTGTACTGCACGTACTTTGACAGTGGCTACCTTTCCCGCGGGCTCACACTGATCGAATCGATGCGGGCACACGGCGAGGAATCGCCCGTCATCGTGCTCGCGCTCGACAACGACGTGAAGGAATTTTTTGACGCGGAGAACATGCCCGGTGTGACCGCGATCCTGGTCGAAGACCTCGAGAAGGCCGAGCCGGCGCTCCTGCCGCTCAAGTCGGCTCGCTCGCGCATGGAGTACTACTTCACGTGCACGCCACTACTCGTGCGGTACGCAATGAACCTCGTTGGCACACCTGGCTCAACGGCAATCTACGTTGATGCAGACCTGTTCTTCTTCGATGCGCCACGCAAAGCTGTCGATGCGCTCGGCGATGGTTCGGTCGGCATCATCGAACACCGCTACCCCACTCGTCTCGCGCAGCGCCTCGCGAAGTACGGCCGGTTCAACGTTGGGTGGGTGGCATTCGTTGATGACGAAGATGGTCGCCGGGTTCTTGATTGGTATTCACAGAGCACCCTCGACTGGTGCGGAGACACACCCCTCGATGGCAAGTACGCCGATCAGGGTTACCTCAACTCGTTTCCTGATTTCGCGGGTGTGAAGATTTTGCACTCGGCTGCCTTCGACCTCGCGCCATGGAACACCGCGCGGCACGACATCCGCCTTGTCAATAATGCGGTGTCAGTCGATGGTGACCCGCTCAATTTCTTCCACGTGCACGGACTGCGCAAAGTGGGCAACTGGTACGTCACTGCGCAGGGTGTCTACGGAGCCAAGCTCACATCGGCGCTGAAGAGAGGCGTCTACGAGCCATACGTGCGCGCATTGGAGCGCTGGGATGCTTACGCCCAGTCGAAACTTCCGGCGCGATCAGCTCCAGCTCAGCGCGGAGTGGGCCTCAAGGGATTCGCCTTTCGCTCACTCAAGAGCGTGTTAAACCGCTGGGCGATTCTCACCGGTGCCGCCATTTCGTCCGGAAAATAGGCGACAGCCTTATTCGTCGAAGGACATCAACTTCACGTATTCGGCGACCATCGGCACGGTCTTACGAAGTTCGCTGAAGGTTCCAGACGCGCGCACGGTGCCGCTTTCGACGACGAAGACGACATCGGAGTGTTGGACCGTCGAGAGTCGGTGCGCAATGACAATAACGGTCACGTCGCTCCCGAGATTCTTCAGACTCTGCGCAACGAAAGCCTCACTCGTTGCGTCGAGCGCCGATGTCGCCTCGTCGAGGATGATCAACTTTGGCTGCTCATACAATGCCCGTGCGAGGCCAATGCGCTGAATCTGTCCGCCGGAGAGCGAGTCTCCCTGCTTGCCGACAGAGGATCGCACTCCGTCTGGAAGAGTTCGAATGAAATCCTCAAGGAATGCTGCCGTGACCGCAAGGTCTACCTTGTCGTAGTCAATCTCTGCCGGATCGATGCCGAGGGCGATGTTTTCAGCGATAGTGCCGGAAACCAAACCAGGATTCTGCGGAACATACGAGACGAGGCCGGGGTGCTTGTCCGTCAGGAATCTCGGTGCGAACCCGCTGACGGAGGCTTTTCCTGACTCGGGTTCGATGAGTCCCAGAAGAAGATCAACAATGGTTGTTTTACCCGCACCGGAAGGACCAATGATTGCCGCGTGCTGGCCCGGGGCGACTCGCATCGTGACTTTATCGAGTGCGCGCTTTGTTGATCCCGGATACGTGTAGGAGACCTTGTCCAAGACCACGCCCAATGCGCCCAGCTCCGATGCCATCTTCGCAGTCGGTGGCTCCTCATTACCTGCGTGAGACGCCTGAGCCGATGTGGCGGCACCAAATTCCTGCGCTTCGGCGAGCAACCGATGGGCCATCGCGGACTGTTCAACCTGATTCTTTGCAACAGCCGCTGCGTTCTGCAACGGCAACAGCGCGGCCATAATCCTCACGCCACCAGTCAAGAAAACCCCGACAGTCACCAGGCCGGTAGCCAACTGTCCCGTGAGGAATTGATAACCGACGAAGATCACAACACCGAGCATCAATGCGGTCTCAACGACGTACCTCGGCATCCCACCCAAGAAATTGAGCATGCCGCCGCTAAATGACACACGTTTGCGTGCAAGCGAGAATTTCCTCAGGAAGTACTCCTGCTTCTCAAAAACCGTGATTTCTCTGAACGCGCCGAGGAAGTCGTCCAGTGCGAGAACACTTTCCATATTTCCTTCCGAGGCGTCAATCCCGGCTTTCTTCAAGAGTCGCGAAATAACGCCTTGAATTACGAGGATGAGCGCTCCGAAGTAAACGAAGACACAGATCGCTGCCACGGGGTCGATGAGCAAGAACGTCGCGGCCACGAGCAAAAGCAACAAGCCTTCAGAGACAAAAGTCGACAAGTTTCCGAGCAAGCCCGCGAACGCGTTAGACGTGGAGCCCATCACGGTCCAGACAATTTCACCCCGGTCTAGGGTCTGTATCCTCGCCAGATTGCCCGTGAAGAGATAGCGAGTGATCTGAGCGGACTTTTCCGCATCTATTTGCGCAAGGCGATTTGCTATCGCTCGTCCGAGTGAGACAGCAATGACCGCTTTCGCGGCGAAGACTACGAGGACAGCCAAGACGAGCGCCAGCAGTGTGGTTGGGCTCACGGATGGAAGTTCAAACCCCAGAATCACAAGCGGCTTGCCGCTATCGAGGTTGGTCGCTGCCAGTCCCGTCAGGAGTCCCGTGAGTGCAATGCCGACAACGTCCAGAATGCCGGAGAGCGCTCGAAAAACAACAAGCGTGAAGTACGACCGTCGCTCCCGCACGCTGAGGAAGCTCAGCGACCTTCGAATTGACGCAATCATCGTAAGTAGCCTGCCCCTAGTGCTTAACGACGGTGTCGATCCACGGGCGACCCGCGGCGTCGAGAGCTTCGATGTCCGCATCCACCATGATGCGAGCCAGTTCGGGTGTGTGAATCTTTGGCGTCCAATCGAGCGCTTTGTTCGCGCGCGACGCATCGCCGACCAGCGCATCTACCTCAGTCGGGCGAAGATAGCGCTCGTCGAACTTGACGTACTTTTGCCAGTCGAGACCGACGTGCTCGAACGAGAACTGAAGGAAGTCTTTGACCGTGTAGTTGGTGCCAGTCGCAACAACAAAGTCGTTTGGTTCATCCACCTGAAGCATGCGCCACATCGCGTCAACATACTCGGGTGCGTAACCCCAGTCGCGAACGGCGTCGAGGTTACCCATGAAGAGCTCTTTTTGTTCGCCGGCCTTGATGCGAGCGACCGCACGCGTGATCTTGCGCGTCACGAATGTTTCACCACGGCGCGGTGATTCGTGGTTGAACAGAATGCCATTGACGGCGAACATGCCGTAGCCCTCGCGGTAATTGCGAGTCACCCAGTAGGCGTAGAGCTTGGCGGCACCATACGGCGAGCGCGGGTAGAAGACGGTGTCTTCGTTCTGCGGTGGCGGAGTTGCGCCAAACATCTCGGAGCTCGAGGCCTGATAAAAACGGCACTCGAGTCCGACCATGCGAATTGCTTCGAGCAAACGGATCGATCCGAGGCCCGTGCTGTTGGCCGTGTGTTCGGGCTCGTCAAAGCTCACACGCACGTGAGACTGCGCTGCAAGGTTGTAGACCTCCTGTGGGCGAACCGAGTCGAGCAGCGTGACCAGCCGCGATCCATCGCTCAAGTCGCCGTAGTGCAAATAAAGCTTGGTGCCCGCGATGTGCGGGTCGTTGTATAGGTGGTCGATGCGCGCCGTGTTGAAGGTGGATGCCCGGCGAATAACGCCATGAACCTCGTAACCCTTCTGGAGCAAAAGTTCAGCGAGGTAGCTACCGTCTTGACCGGTGATTCCGGTGATCAGTGCGCGTTTTGGCTGTTCGGCGGACATCGCGGGTGAACTCTTTCCAGTACGTGAGAGGGGCGTTTCAGCCTACCGCAGGCAGTTTGTGGGCACGGGCGTTGATGCCTTTCGCCGCAAAAGCGGAAGCCCACCGGATCGGATAACTCCAGAGGTAGCTGACCGGGCGCAACACGGCCGGCAAGTGCCGTCGCTTAACCGCCTCCGACTCGAGACTCGATTTCGTTCGGTTGGAGACCGTCAACGAATCGGGGTGCCAACGAAACGCCGACACGCTCTCGCGCGTGTGCGCGAACTTTCCGAAGCGGCGAAGCTTCAAGAAGGCGTCGAGGTCCATCGAGTAGCGCAGATTGACATCGAAGCCGCCGATCTGTTCAAGGGCATCCAGCCGCACCATTGTGCCGGGATGCGGAATGAGGTCCGGGCCCCAGGGCAGCAAGAACGGAGCGAGCTTGCCCGCGTTTGACACGGCAAGCGTGCGACCCTGCGGATCGATGTAGTCGCAACCGCCGAACGCGAGCACGGCATCGGGTCGCGCCCGCAAAATCGACTGGAGTTTGTGCAAGCCGTTCGGGCGAAACAGGTCGTCGTCGCCCATCCACGCATAGAACTCTTCACCGTTGCGTGCTCGAAGCCCACAGTTAATGGCTTCACTGATTCCCGTGCCGGGGTCGTCCACAATCACCGCGCCGTGCTTTTTCGCGAGCGCGCGTGCCGCAACAGCTTTCGCTGGCGCTACCACGACGAGCGTGAAGGAGGCGTCAACGCGCTGAACATCGATGGCGTCGAGCGTCTCGGCCAGGGTGTCGAGGCGATCACCGAGCGTGGGGAGCACAACAAGAATGTCTGCTGTGCTCAACGTGTTCCTCCTGGCGCCCGCAGTAGTCCCCAGCTGGGCAACCACATCGACATAAACTCTATGGCAGGGTCACCAGTTGCAAACGGCATCAGATGACGCCCTCACAGGTAAGGACTCGTTTTCGCTCGTGAATGACGTCACACTCTCGACCCCCGGACCAATCGACCGCAACGCCCGCGTCTACGTCGCGGGTCATCGCGGACTCGTGGGCGGTGCCGTCTGGCGGCACCTCGAATCCGAAGGCTTCACCAACCTCATCGGCGCGTCGTCGAGCGAGCTTGACTTGCGTGACCGCACCGCGGTCTTTGCCTTTTTCGAGAAGCACCGCCCGAATGTTGTGATTGATGCCGCGGCCCGAGTGGGGGGCATCCATGCAAACAACACCTACCCGGCCGAATTCTTAAGCGACAACCTGCTGATTCAGGTGAACGTCATGGATGCGGCCAACGCGGTCGATGTTGATCGACTGATTTTCTTGGGCAGTTCGTGCATCTACCCCAAGTTTGCCGAGCAACCGATTCGCGAAGATTCACTGCTTACCGGCGCCCTCGAACCGACCAATGACGCTTACGCGATTGCCAAGATTTCGGGAATCATGCAGGTGCAAGCATCCCGTCGTCAGTACGGCCGACGCTGGATTAGCGCCATGCCGACGAACCTCTACGGGCCGGGTGACAACTTCCACCCGGAAAACTCACACGTCATGCCCGCGCTGATCCGACGAATACATGAAGCAAAAGAGCAGGGCCTTGCCGAGGTCGTCATCTGGGGTACCGGCACGCCCCGCCGCGAATTCTTGCACGTGGATGACCTGGCATCGGCCGTTCTGTTTCTGCTCGAGAACTACGACTCCCCCGAAACTATCAACGTGGGCGTTGGCGACGACGTCTCGATTCGAGAACTCGCGGAGTTGATTGCTCGAACCGTCGGCTACGACGGCACGTTGACGCAAGACACATCGAAGCCAGACGGAACACCACGCAAGCTTCTCGATGTCTCGCGTCTCAACAGCCTCGGCTGGAAGGCCCACATCAGTCTTGAAGACGGCGTCGCTGAAACATACGCGTGGTATTTGGGTCACCTCACTGACCTACGAGCCAAGTAGGTTTGTTTCATGCCGATTGACCTTTCGACAACGCTGATTGTGATGCCAGCGTTTAACGAAGAAGCGTCCGTCGGCGATGTGATTCGCGAGGCTTTCCGCGAACTTCCCGGAATCAGCATCCTCGTCGTCAACGACGGTTCGAAGGATGACACGACTCGTGTCGCGCGCGAAGCCGGAGCCCTCGTTGCAGCGCTGCCGTTCAACCTTGGTGTTGGCGGCGCGATGCGTTGTGGCTTTCGTTTCGCGCTCGCGCATGGCTACCGAAATGTCGTTCAGGTCGATGCCGACGGTCAGCACGACCCGGCCGAATTGCCGAAGCTTGTGGCACAACTCAAAACCGCGGATCTCGTGATCGGTGCGCGATTTGCGGGCGAGGGTGACTACGCCGTTCGCGGACCGCGTCGTTGGGCCATGGTCGTGCTCGCGAGCATTCTGAGCCGAACGGCAAACACTCGACTGACCGACACCACTTCGGGTTTTCGTGCCTCCGGACCCCGTGCGGTCGAGCTCTTTGCGGACCACTACCCGGCGGAGTACCTCGGCGACACGGTGGAATCACTGGTGATAGCCGCGCGTGCCAAGTTGGTGGTTCGTCAAGTTGGTGTGTCGATGCGCGAGCGTTCCGCCGGAACCCCGTCACAGAACCCAATCAAGGCAGCAATGTATCTGGCACGCGTGGCCCTGGCCATGACTTTTGCGTTCTTACGCCCAAAGGTGTCAGTCAAGCAGCGGGAGGATGCCAAATGAGCACTCTGCAATACGTACTCGGCATTGTCGCCGCATCACTAACTCTCATTCTCGTCATCGAGATGTTGCGGCTTCGTCGACTCCGCGAACGACACGCAATTTGGTGGATTGTTGCCGGGCTGGGCGCCCTTGTCATTGCGATCTTTCCCGAGGCACTCGCCTGGGTCGCCGACAAGATTGGCTTCGAGGTACCGATAAACCTCGCGTTCTTTGCAAGCCTTGTGCTGTTGTTCCTCGTCGCACTTCAGCACAGCGCTGAGCTCACCAAGGTCGAGGCACACAGTCGCACGCTCGCCGAACAGGTCGCGTTGCTCGATATTCGCGTGCGCGAACTCGAGGCAAAAGCAAAGCCAACGTCAGCGACGCGTGTGCGCGATGTGAAAAACGCTCAGAAAAACAGCGGTAAGCGCTAGAGCGCCAATCGCCCACACGGCCATCGGCGTGAGGGCCACGTTCCACCACCACTGAATACCCGCGTCGAGGTTGACGCCCGAGGACGTGTTGATTCCTGCCACGTAGCGCTTGATGTTGACGAAGAGCGCCATGGCGCTGGCCGCCGACAATGCGAGCGCCGCCAGTAATCCCTGCGGCCGAGTCAACGAAACATCGGAGCGCTCGAGTGAGAGCAGCAGAACACCCGCACACAAAATCATCAGCGGCAAGATGTAGCGCGGTTGAACTTGTTCGCCCACATAGCTCAGCGAACGTTGCAGAACATAGAGCGGGATGAGCGCGGTCAAGCCGCCAATGGCGGCGGCCGTCCAGACGCGCGTGCGATTTGACTTGCCCAATGCGAAAAAGAGGATTGCGACAGCTACGCCGGCCGCCGCCGCCCAGACGATCGCCGGCATCTCGGTGTCAAGCCATCCGAGTCCCCAGCTACCGAATGCACCGACCCACAAGAACGGAAGTTGAGCAACGTTGACCGCGAGCACGCCGAGCCCGGTGCGCGGATTCTGGGCAACAATCTCACTGGTCTCACTGCTCGACAATCCCTGCGCCGCAACGGCGGATTGACCCGAGAGCAAGAAGAAGAGGGACGACACAACCGCAAGCACTGCCGGCACGACCAGTGCGTACGCGTAATCACGCGAGCGGCGCCATGTGAGTGCGACCGCGACTGCTGAGCCGATGATCGTGTACAGCGCCGCGTCTCCTCGGGCTCCCGAAGCGAGGAAAGCCTCAATGGCGAAGACCGCAGCCAGAGAGATGCGGCGGGGCGACCATTCGTTTTCACGGCGCCCATCGGCATTGGCGCTCTCCGGTTTCTTCAAGAACCCATACAACGCAAACCACGCCGTCGGCACGCCGGTGATGGCCCAGGAACTGGGGTTGTTCGACGCGATGAGCGAGAGTCCCAGTGGAACGGTCGTTACCGCCCACATCAACAGCAACGTGCGACGGTTCTCCCGCGCAAGCAAGAACCACAGCGCAATTCCTGATCCGATGAAGAACAGAATGTTCACAAAACGCATGATCATCGCCGAAAGCTCGATGTCGGGTGACGCAAACCAATTCATTACCGCGTAGAACACCGGTGGATAGTTGCTCGAGAACGAACCGCGGTCTGTCGAAACCGTCGGAGTGCCGGCTTCAAAGAGGCCAAGTGAGGCTTGGCAGCTGGCGCTGACGGTCGGGTCATATGCGAAGCAGGCGGAGTTCACCAGCGATGAATCGACAGTTCGCTCAGTCGGCGTGTCACCCGGAGCGCACAAACCAGCGCGGTCACCTCCGGCACACCAAATGCTTGCCAGGTGAAAATCATCGTCCGGGCTTGCGCCAATCGGCGAGGCCAGCGCCCACGCTCCGAGTCCCAAAAATAAGGCCACGGGAAGCAAGACAATCCAGCGCACGCGCGCAAACCAGCTTGGCAAAGTCATGGCTCGAGGTTACCGCGCCAACTCGATGGTGGGCTCGATTGGGCGTGAGCTACTTGCCCGAAAATCGGCGTGCGATGCCGGTGACCCCGCCCTGTTGCCACGCAGCACGTGCTCCTCGAATTTTGCCGGCGAGCCACGAGGGTGCGACGAACCGGGAGGGAATCGCGCGGCGACGAACGGCGCGGTCAGCAGCCGGAGTCGCCGACTCGCAAAAGTCCACGAGTGGCTTCGCCACGGTCGACCACAGAAACGAGGTGCTGAGTTTGTGCGAAGCCTGGGCGGCGACCGTGCCAGCCTTGGTGAAGAGGAGCGTCTCGAGCGCGTCGCTCAGGGCATCCACTTCTCGTTCGGGCACGACAATACCGGCACCCGACGATTCGATGATGTCGGCAAACGCGTCACCCGCGGTCGACACCACCGGCAGACCAGCCCACAGGTAATCGAGGATGCGCGTGCGAAAGCTGAACGCGGTCTCCAGGTGCTCGAGGTGCGTGCTCACGCCGAGGTCAGCGTCGGCCAAGTAGTTCGCCCGCTCGGCGTAGGGAACCCACGTTTCGTTGAAGAACACCGTCGTGCCGGTAAGTCCAAGTTCATCCGACAGAGCGCGTGCACGCGTCACCATGTCGAGTGCCGCAACATCAGGGTTCGGGTGTGCGACACCCAAAAAGAACAGGCGCGCGTTCGGCTCGCGCTTGCCCGACGTGGTGTCTCGGTTACGTTTGGTTGCAATCTTGGCCATCGCGCGAATAAGTGTGAGCGGGTCGAACCAGTTGTAGACGCCCCCGCCCCACAACACGACTTTGTCGTTAGCGCTGATGCCGTCGATGACGCCCTTGATTCCGTGTGCCGTGGGCGACATTTTCTCGTCGGAAATTCCGAATGGCACGACGTCGATCAGATTTCGCAGGGTGTCATCGGCCGCGTAGGTGAAGGGGTTGATTCGACCCACGGCAGCGAGGTGACCGAGCCACATGTCGCGTTGCTTTTCGGATGCGCAGATAAAGAAGTCTGCGCGACGAAGTTGCCCCGTGAGTGCCGCAAGAGTCTGGTCAACCTCGCGTGTTGCCGCGCGCAACTCGAGCGAGCGCGCATCTTCGAGGTGTTCGAAGTGCATCGGGTCATAAAGATCGGCAACGATGACCTTGTTCGTCTTGGCCAGCCACGGATTCAGCGCCAGGACAAATCCCTGCACAACGAGCACGTCGGCCCAGTCCACGTGCCTAATCAACTTTGTGCGGTGAGCCACCACAATCTCAAACGGAAAGTCGACAGGCTCCACGCTCGCGAGCGAGGCAACGCGAACATCCATCGTCGCTGACAACACGCGAGCAAGCTCACAGGCGCGGATGCCCGGCCCCGCCATCGCCGGGGCAATCGGGTCGCCCGTAATCACGAGCACGCGTCGGCGAGCGCCTGCGTGGCCCAGCACACCTGACGAGACAGTCACGCTCACGGTGCCTTCGGGTCACCCGACGCGGCGAGGCGACTGAGGTAGAGTCCGTAGCCACTCTTCTCGAGGGGTGTGGCCAATGCGGACAGTTCGGATGAGGTAATCCAGCCGTTGCGCCACGCAATCTCTTCGATGCACCCAATCTTGTGGCCTTGTCGGTCTTCGATGACCTTCACGTATTCGCTCGCCTGCATCATCGACTCAAACGTTCCGGTGTCGAGCCACGCGGTTCCGCGGTCGAGAACCTGAACCGCGAGATTTCCCTGCTGCAAGTAGCGGTCGTTGACAGAACTGATCTCGAGTTCGCCACGCGCACTCGGCGTGATGCCCTTTGCGATCTCAATGACCTGGTTGTCATAAAAGTAGAGACCGGGCACTGCGTAGTTGCTCTTCGGTGCGGATGGTTTCTCTTCAATCGAGATGGCCTTGTAGCTGTCGTCGAACTCGACGACGCCATACGCGCTCGGCTCGGCAACGTGGTAAGCGAAAATCAACGCACCGTCGATGTCGGCATTGCCACGCAACGCCCCGCCAAGCCCGGCGCCGTGGAAGATGTTGTCACCCAGGACGAGTGCGACCGACTCCTCACCGATGAACTCTTCTCCAATGATGAACGCCTGGGCAAGCCCGTCGGGTGACGGCTGGCTCGCGTACTCGATACGCATTCCCAAAGCGGACCCGTCGCCGAGCAACGCGCGGAACTGATCGTTGTACTCCGGCGTCGTGATGACGAGCACTTCATTGATGCCGGCCATCATCAGCGTCGAGAGCGGGTAGTAGACCATCGGCTTGTCGTAGATGGGCATGAGCTGCTTCGAGATGCCCTTAGTTATGGGCCATAAGCGTGTGCCGGAACCGCCGGCAAGAATAATCCCGCGCATGATGTTCTACTTTCCGGTGTCAAGACTCGCGTACCAGGCGAGACACTCGTCGTACGTGGGCAGCAGTCCGAGATCGCGAGCTTCGGCGAGAGTGGGAGCTTTCGCATCCTTCTCGCTGAAGACGAGCTCGGATTCGGGTAAATCAAAGGTCAGGCCGATAG
>WLDR01000036.1 GCA_009704705.1 Actinomycetota bacterium
CGATTGCTGCGAATTCCGAGTACGCATCTCGGAGGTGACGCACGGTCACGTCGAGTGGCGCCCCGACGCGCACGCTTGCACGCCACGCAACCTCCAGCGCTGACGCGGGCCCCGCAGCGCTACTCCCAAGTTCACTGCTCCCACGAGCACTCTCCCGACGGTCACTTCCCCGACAATCAAGGCCCGCGGCCGCCCAAGCAACACTTGGCGAAAGCCCTGTCCGGATGAAGGCGGCGAGGATGTCGCATTTTCGCGCGAGCCCGTCCCAATCTGTTGTCACAACAGGTCTTCGGCGAAACCGACTCAGCTCGAATCGCATCGCAACCGCGACATGTCATCGACACGCAGTGACCCGATTCCGGTCAGTCTTCGACCGGCATTCGTTCTTGTCAGAAAGTACACATCATCGAATGCCGAGGCGGCCTGAGCAGCGAGTTGCGTTGGCGCTAGCCCTGCGAGTGCCCCGAGCGATTCGAGCCGGCCGGCGACTGCCGAAAGCGAGCCCGCGTGAACGGTAGACCCACCCGCATGTCCAGAGTTATGGGCGAGCATTACCTCGAGAATTTCGCCACCGCGCATTTCTCCGACGACGATTCGGTCGGGTCGCATGCGCAACGTTTGTCGAACGAGATCGCCAAGTCCAATCGCGCCCGCGCCCTCAATGTTCGCTTGCCGGCATTGAAGCGATACGACGTGCGGATGATCAACCCGCAATTCCGCGACATCCTCAACCGTGACGATGCGCAGGTTGTCAGGCAGCGACGCAAGTAGTGCCGCCGCAAGTGTGGTCTTGCCCGTTCCCGTCGCGCCCGCAACGAGAAAACTTCGCCCGGCTCGAGCCCGCGCCGCAAGCTCGGCACTCTCACTCGCGGATACCAACCCCAACTCGACGAGCCGCTCGAGCCGGGGCGGAACGTCAATCGGCACCCGCACCGAAATGACGGTTCCCGCACAACTCGCCGGCGGCAGAACGGCATGCACACGAAGACCCCCATCCAGACGAACATCGGCGAACGGCGTGGCCACGTCGATATGCCGACCGCCTCGATCGATGAGTTCGAATGCGAGTGCGCGATGTTCGTGTTCGCTGAAGCTCCAACCGGCAACGCGCTCGAACCCGCCACCTTCGTCACACCACGCACCGTTGGGCCCGATGACGACATCGGTCACGCCCGGCCGATTGACCAGGTCCTCGAGCCGTTCCGCGATTTCGTGCACGGCCTGACGATGCCGAGTAGCCGCACGAACATCCACCCGCGAGATCACGAGTGTGGACAAAGAAGGAGGCGGCACAAGTTGGGGGGAACTGTGCCGCCTGTCACGCAACGTTGCAGGCAACAGTTACGTGAGAACCGGATTATTCATCAGGAACAGCGTTAGTTTATGGTCGGAATTATCTGCGACTTCACTAGATTTATGATGAGAAATCGAGCAGTCGGAATCATGTGACCCACCGGAGACTCATTCCGGGGTAAATCCCCTCACGAATCAATTTCCGTTAGAGGTTCCCGGTCCATTTGTCGTGTCAAGGAAGCACAGAATATGTCGAACAACATTGACCACCTGATGAACGAGGACCGACGGTTCGCCCCGTCGCCGGATTTTTCAGCGAAAGCCGTCGCGCAAGCAGACCTCTACGCCGAGGCACAACGTGACCGACGGGCGTTCTGGAAACACCAAGCAGAATCTCTCGTCAGCTGGCAGAAGCCGTTCACACACGTGCTCGATTGGGCGAACGCCCCGTTTGCCCGGTGGTTCGACGATGGTGAGCTCAACGTCGCCTACAACTGTCTCGATCGACACGTCGAAGCCGGTCACGGCGGGCGCGTCGCGTTTCACTTCGAAGGTGAACCCGGGGATTCCAGATCAGTCACGTATGCCGAACTGACCGACGAGGTCAAGCGCATATCCAACGCCCTCACAGACCTCGGTGTTACGGCTGGCGATCGAGTCGCAATCTACATGCCGCACATTCCCGAAGCCGCGGCGGCCATGTTGGCCTGCGCGCGAATCGGTGCGCCACACTCCGTTGTCTTCGGTGGATTCTCGGCCGAAAGCCTTCGCAGTCGAATCGACGATGCGCAGGCCACGGTCGTCATCACCGCAGACGGTGGCAACCGCAAAGGAAAGGTCTTGCCGTTGAAGCCCGTGGTGGATGCCGCACTCGCGGCCAGCGAAACCGCGCCAGCCCAGGCCACCGTTCGCCACGTGGTTGTCGTCAATCGATGTGGCAACGAAATCGATTGGCACGAGGGTCGCGACCACTGGTGGCACGACCTGCGCGACAACGCCAGCCCCGAGCACACGCCACAAGGATTCTCCGCGGAGCATCCGCTCTTCATTCTCTACACGAGCGGCACCACGGGTAAGCCAAAGGGGATTCTGCACACCACCGGCGGGTATCTCACTCAGGCCGCCTTCACGCACCGCAATGTCTTCGATCTGCGCCCCGAAAGCGACACCTACTGGTGTACCGCGGATGTGGGTTGGATTACCGGTCACACCTACGTGGTCTACGGGCCGCTCGCCAACGGAGCGACCAGCATCATGTACGAGGGCACGCCCGACACACCTCACGCTGGGCGCTGGTGGGAGATTGTCGAGAAGCATGGTGTGACGCAGCTCTATACGGCGCCGACGGCGATTCGAACCTTCATGAAGATCGGACCACAGGTTCCCGAACAGTTCGACCTGTCAAGCCTGCGCTTGCTCGGTTCGGTCGGTGAACCCATCAATCCGGAGGCGTGGATTTGGTATCACGATGTCATCGGCGGCGGCACGACACCCATCGTCGACACGTGGTGGCAAACCGAAACGGGAGCGATCATGATCTCCGCCCTGCCCGGCATCACGACGCTGAAACCGGGCAGCGCCCAAACTCCCCTGCCAGGAATTTCAATCGCCATTGTCGAAGACGATGGCACTCCGATCACGAACGAGGATGGTGGCCTGCTCACGATTACCGAGCCGTGGCCGTCGATGTTGCGAGGAATTTGGGGCGACCCCGATCGCTTCGTGGAAACGTACTGGGAGAAATTCGGCACCATGTACTTCGCCGGCGACGGGGCCCGCAGAGATGCTGACGGGGATGTGTGGCTCCTCGGCCGCGTTGACGATGTGATGAACGTCTCGGGTCACCGACTTTCGACAGCAGAAATCGAGTCTGCCCTCGTCGCGAACCAGATGGTTGCCGAGGCTGCCGTCGTGGGCGCTGCCGACGACGTCACCGGCCAGGCGGTTGTTGCCTTCGTGATTATCAAGTCAAGCCATGTCGATGACATGCCGGCGGCCGAGCAAAGCGCGGCCTTGCGTGCGCACGTCGCGACGCAGATTGGTGCCATTGCCCGACCGGCGAAGGTCTATCTCGTCGCTGAGTTGCCCAAGACGCGAAGTGGAAAGATTATGCGCCGACTTCTGCGTGACGTTGCAGAAGGTCGACCCATTGGCGACACAACGACGCTCACGGATCCAGCCGTGCTGAGCATCATCAACGCCCAGGTGCACTAGCTACGTGAAGGCGACGACGATTTCGACCTCGACCGGCGCGTCGAGTGGCAGCACGGAAACACCCACGGCAGAGCGGGCGTGACGACCCGCGTCTCCAAAGATCTCGACAAGGGTTTCGGATGCGCCATTGATGACGCCGGGTTGACCAGTGAATCCGGGGTCAGAGGAAACGAAACCCGTCACCTTAACAATCTGCGTGACACGGTCGAGCGACCCGATGGCTGACTTGACCGCGGCGAGCGCGTTGAGCACGCACGTGCGTGCGAAGTCTTTCGCGTCTTCCGCGCTCACTAGCCCGTGCCCGTCTCCCACCTTGCCCGTGGCTGGCAGGACACCCGCCACGAATGGGAGCTGGCCGGCAGTGAAGACCAAGTCGCCATGAATCATTGCGGGGACGTACGCCGCAACCGGTGGAACGAGCTCCGGTAAGTCAATGCCGAGCTCCGCCAAACGCGCTTCAAAATTTGCCATGACCCAAGCCTAGGTGAGCGCCGTTTCTCGGGTGGCGCTCAGACGCCTTGGTTAGGCGACAGGGCGCTTGAAGTACGCCACGAGACCGCCCTCGGGGCCCGTCACGATCTGCACGAGTTCCCACCCGTCGATTCCCCAGGTGTTGAGAATCGCCGTTGTGTTGTGAATCATCAGCGGTGTCGTTGCATATTCCCACGTGACCATCGCTGGCGCTCCTCGCTATCGGCTTGTTCCCAAGTTTTTCGGGATACTCTTTATCCTATGTTTGCCAAGGCACCCAAGTCTGTCCGTCAGACCGGCGGAATCGTCACTCTCGTCGGAATGAGCGCCGTAGCGGCTGTTCTCGTCGCTGCCTCTGTCACTCCCGCAATGGCCGTCACAGGGCTTGCAGCCAACAGCACCCTCGGCATCTTTGACAATCTCCCCGACTACTTGCAAATTGACCAGCTCGCTCAGAAGACGAGTCTTTACGCCAAGGGGAGTGACGGGCAAGACGTTCTTCTCGCATCCTTCTACGCGCAAAACCGCGAAGAAGTGAGTCTCGACGAAATCTCACCCTTCGTCATCGACGCCGCAATCGCCACAGAAGACCCGCGCTTCTATGAGCACGGTGGCGTGGACCTCATCGGAACATCACGCGCGTTGCTCTCCAATTTCATTGGCGGAACAGTTCAGGGTGGCTCATCCATCACACAGCAGTACGTGAAAAACGTCTTGGTTCAGAAAGCAGAAGGCTTATCAGATCCAGCGGCCCGCGATGCGGCGTATGCCGAAGCGACCGAGACCAGCGCCGAGCGAAAGCTCAAAGAGATGAAGCTTGCTATCGGCCTCGAACAGGAATATTCGAAAGACGAAATCCTGACGGGCTACCTGAACATCGCCTCATTTGGTGGCCGAGTTTATGGAATTCAAAGTGCCGCAAAGACCTATTTTGGCGTCGATGCGAAAGACCTGACGCTTGAACAGGCGGCGAGCCTCATCGCAACCTTGAACAATCCCAACAACTTGCGCATCGACCAAGAGGAGAACCTCAAAGACAACGAGTCGCGTCGTGACTACGTCATTAGCCGAATGCTTGCTGAGGGCAAGATTTCACAAGCGCAGCACGACAAGGCTGTCAAGGCGCCGTTGACGCCGAAGATCACCCCGAGCTCCACTGGTTGCCAGTCGGCTGGCTCGTCCGCTTACTTCTGTGACTACGTCACGTGGATCATCCGCAACGACCCCGCCTTTGGCGCGACAGAAGACGAACGCTGGAACGCCTTCCAGCGCGGTGGTTGGAAAATCATGACAACCCTGAACGTCGGAGTACAAGAGGCGGCAACCAATGCTGAGGGGACGTGGGTTCCGCGAACCTACGACGGAATCGAGATCGGTTCCGCTGCCGTTTCTGTCGAGGTTGGCACGGGTCGGGTGATTGCCATGGCGCAGAACAAGGCCTACTCGAATGATCCGGAAATCACGCAGACCGACCCGGCATACACATCGGTCAACTACAGCACCGACAAGTTGTATGGCAGCTCATCCGGCTTCCAGGTCGGTTCGACATACAAGGTCTTCGCTCTCGCCGAGTGGCTCAAGGCCGGGCACGGTCTCGGTGAAACAGTGGATGGCCGCGCCGAAGTCGATGGTGCGCCGCGCAAGTGGTCCATGTCGACGTTCACCAACTCGTGTGATGGCGCCGGCGGCGCTGACTGGTCGACAATCAACGATGGAAACAACCCCGGTGGCATCATCGACGCGCTGACTGCCACGACGAACTCCATCAACACCGCGTATATCGCCATGTCGCAAAAACTTGACCTGTGTGCGATTCGCAAAACGGCCGAGAGCCTGCTAGTTCACCGTGCTGACGGAGACGTTCTCGCGAGTGGTCCGGCGGCAACGCTCGGCACAAACGAGATCGCTCCGTTGACGATGGCCGTTGCCGTGGCTGGCATCGCCAACCAGGGCGTGGTGTGTAGTCCTATCGCAATCGACAGAATTACGGATGCGAACGGCAAAGACATCCCACCGCCCAAGTCAACCTGCACCCAAGCGATCACGCCTCAGGTTGCCAACACTGTCGCCTATGCAATGGCGTCCGTCATTTACAGCGGCACGGCAACCGCATCCAACACCGGCGACGGAATTCCCCTGATGGGCAAGACGGGAACGACAGACGACGCCGTGCACACGTGGATGGTCGGCGGAAGTTCAAAGGTGGCCACGGCGGTGTGGGTGGGCAATGTTGTCGGATTCAGCTCGCTCTCCGACTTCTCGTTCAACGGCGTTGCGGGTAACCGGGTTCGCCACCAAATTTTCCGCGAAATCATGGCCACGGCAAACGGCGTTTACGGCGGGGAAGCGTTCGGCAGTCCCGACTCGACCATGATGGGCGGAGGCCGTTCTGTTCCAGTTCCCGACACGAAGGGTCTCACCTTCGACCAAGCCAAGCAGTTACTCGAAGCAGCCGGACTATCCGTTCAGAACGGCGGCGGGGTTGACTCAGAGCTCGCTGTTGGCAAGGTTGTGAGGACTGATCCCGCCGTGGGAACGACAATCAACGGTGCCGCGCTCGTCACGGTTTACACAAGCAATGGAACGCTCGTCGCGGGTCCGCCAACGCAGGTCGGCAAGACCGAAGCGCAGGCCCGAGCCGCCCTGTCTAGATGGACCATCCGGGTTGTCTATCTGAATCCGCCGGCTGACATATGTCGCCCGGTTGACGGCGGCGAAGGCGATCCCGGGGAGGCACCGACCCCGACGCCGACGCCGGTGGTCACGTGTGTTCCTGCCCCGAATCCCAACCAAGGCAAGGTGACGAAGCAAACTCCGAGTGGCGGATTCGTCAAGAGCACTGCTCAAGTCACGCTGACGGTTCAGAACTAACTCCGATGGAGTGGTTAACTCCTGCACGCGCGCTCGGTGCGGGTGTAGCGGTTGGTCTCGGGGTGCTTGCGTACGCATCGCTCATTGAACGCAACGCATTTGCTCTGCGACGCGTTACTGTTCCGGTTCTCGAAGCAGGAAGTAGCGACATCACCGTGTTGCACCTCTCCGATTTGCACCTAGCGCCGTGGCAAAAGTCGAAGCGTGCATGGGTCACATCATTGGCCGAGGTGAAACCCGACCTCATTGTGAACACCGGCGACAATCTCGGGCACCCCGACGCACTCGCAGCGCTCCGCAGGGCATTTGCCGGCTTCTCCGGAACTCCCGGCGTGTTCGTGAACGGTTCGAACGACTACTTTGCGCCGGAGCTCAAGAACCCGTTTCAGTACCTCACCGGTCCGTCCGTGCAACGACGTGAGCCACGACGCCTCAATACAGCCGCTCTCGAGGGTTATCTGACGGATGACCTGGGATGGGTCAACCTGAACAACACCGCGGGACGACTCAATGTCCACGGCCGAGAGCTCGAGTTCTTCGGGGTCGACGACCCTCACCGACGCTTCGACCGCATTGATGCCATGTCAGTTGAACTCGATGAGTTGCGCGACGGCGCGCCGTCTCGCGCTGCCGTCAGCATCGGTGTTGCGCATGCGCCGTATCAGCGCATCCTAAATGCGTTCATTCTCAACGGTGCAGAGGTGATCTTCGCCGGGCACACCCACGGCGGGCAGGTGTGTGTTCCGGGTGTTGGCGCGCTCGTGACAAACTGCGACCTCCCTCGGTCGATGGCGAAGGGGCTGTCCACGTGGACGACCGGCGCGCGCACAGCTTTCTTGCATGTATCAGCGGGCCTGGGCACGTCGATTTACGCGCCCGTGCGGTTCGCGTGTCGTCCCGAAGCCACACTCGTGACTCTGACGGCTTCGACGGTCGCAACCGGCGCGTAGCCGGCGCGGGCGCGCATCCTCGGGTTCGAGATGAACCTGTCTTCCTCGTTTTCCAGAACGACCCGACAGCTATACTCGTGTGTGGCCACGGGGTGTGGCGCAGCTTGGTAGCGCGCGTCGTTCGGGACGACGAGGTCGCAGGTTCAAATCCTGTCACCCCGACAATGTGATGTCCCAAGACATCGGAATCCCCTGAACCCACGGGTTTGGGGGATTCTGTCATTTTTGGCGTTGATAATCGCGGCTTGTGTCGAGGGTGAGTTCTCGGAGTAGTTCGCCTGTTTGTTGGTCAACGATGCGGATTTCTTGTCCGTCGACAAGCATGATGACTCGAGTGTTTTTGTAGTGTCTGCCGATTCCGATGTGGTGCATTTTGCCTGCGTGGCGGAATGAGATGGAACCTGTTCCGTCGACTTTGTCGTAGCGGACTCTGGATTCGGTGTTGAGTGTTGCCGGGTTTGGTGTTGCTTTGCTTAGTGCTTCATAGGTCGCGGCGGGTGTGTGGCGGGCGAGGGATCTGTGTGGTCGGTGGTGGTTGTAGTCGGTGATGAATGTGTTGATGTGGTTTTGTAGGTCTTCGAGGTTGTTGGCGGGGGTTTGTTGGCGGAGCCATTTCTTCATGGTTTGTTGGAATCTTTCGACTTTGCCGCAGGTGGTGGGGTGGCCGGGGGTGGAGTTTTTTTGTCGGATTCCTTGTTTGGCGAGGTGTGCTTCGAGGGCGTTGTGGCTGTTGAGTCCGCGTCTGCCGGCGGCGAGTTTTGTGGTGAAGACCATTCCGTTGTCGGTGAGGGTTGAGGCTGGTTCGCCGTGTGTTTGTGTGGTTTTTTGGAAGGTGTTGAGGACGATTTTTGCTGTGATGCGGTGGTGGCAGCTGACGTGGAGTGCGTAACGTGAGTGGTCATCGAGCCAGGTGATGATTTCTGTGTCTTCTCCTGTGGCGAGGCGGAAGTGGGTGAAGTCTGATTGCCAGGTTTCGTTGGGTAGGTCTGCTTGGAAGCGGATGTAGGAGGAGCGAGGGCGTTTTTGGGGTTGGGGTGTGATGGCGCCGTTTTTCTTTAGGTAGCGCCAGATGGTTGTGGGGTGGGTGGTGATGTTGTGGTGGGTGTGAAGGTGCCAGGCGATGGTGTGGGCTCCGGCGTCGTGGCCTGCGGTTGTGAGGGCCAACCTGATCTTGTGAATCAGGTCGATGGTGCTTTGTGGGGTGGCTGTTGGTGTGGTGTGGGGGCGTTTGGTTTTGGGGGTGAAGGCGGCTTCGCCTTCATGTTTGTAGCGGGTGAGGAGTTTTGAGACCCAGCTTTGGGAGACGCCGTAGCGGCGGGCTGCTTCACCTTGGGAGATCTTTTCAACGTTGATGGCGGTGATGATGAGCCGGGCTTTGTTCATTGCTCAAGTTGAGCAGTGAATTATTCCGATGTCTTGCGACAGGTTATTCCTATGTCCTGCAACCACACACCACCGGGACCGCCAAAAAGCAAGACCCCTCATTTACGAGGGGTCTTGCTTTTTGCTTGGGTGTTTTGGTGCTGGGATTTGGGAGGAGGCAGTCCAGTGGGCTGCCGACGGCTCCCACCGGGACCGCCAAATCGAAAAGGAGCGGGCCAGTTCGACTGGCCCGCTCCTTCGTTTCGTTTGTGAGCTATGCGCTGCGTCGACGCGTTGCGATGAGCGCAGCCGCACCGAGAACGCCGAGACCGAGCGCTGTGAGGGCCCCGGTTGTAACGTCAAGGCCTGTGTTGGCCAACTCGGTCTTCTTCACGGCGATGGCGAGCTTGGCGCTACTACCGCCGTCCTGCGAAAGCCAGGTCACGGTCATCGTCTTTACAGCAGCTGTGGGATTAACCCATCCGGAGTCGCCTTCGTCAGTGGAAGCGTTGAGGTCTGCCTGAAAGAAGACGCTCGTTGCTGTCGGCTCGGTCACTGTGGGAACTCCGGTGTAAGCGGTGTCTTCACAGTCTCCAGGCATCTCAGCCACGGGAACGTTACAGAAGTTGAAGGCGCCACCATTGAGTTCGCTGGAGGTCAAGTTCGCACCTGCTGCGTTGGTTGCTTCAACTGTGAATCGGTCAGCGCTTAGGGGTTGTCCGTCATTCCCCCCGTCGATGTCCATGATCACGAGACCCAGCTCGTTCGCGGGCACCTCTGCGTCAAAAGTAATCACGAGAGTCGATTCCGAATACTCATTCGCATCGTAATCCAGGAGGTTTTCAATGTCGGATGGACCGTTAGCACCGAAGACTGTACCCATCGGGGAGCTGGCAGGGACCCACATGTCCTTGTCATTGACGGTGGCGATTTCTACTCCGGTGTCACCCGAAATCTCGGTGTATTCGTAGGACGCGCTCGGCACGACCGTGCTCCCGAAGCCAATGGTGCCCGCGGGAGCGTCGCTCACGTCTTCCGCGGCCCAGATGCCCCACGTGCCGTCGTCTACGGCGGCGAGTGCGGGGGATGAGGTGAGTGCGACGGCGAGTCCGAGGGCGGTTACTGCCGCTCCGATGCCAACGATTTTGCGAGCCATGATCTGAAGCCTTTTCTTGAAGAAGTGAGTTGGACCTTTGTTTTTCTACAATAACAAAAAAGTGGTCCAATTCCCAAAACTCGTTGTCGCGCAACGCAGCGAACGCGACCAGAGGCAATTCGGTCCCATCTCCTCTTGGACACAGCAGAAGGCTAGTGGCCGGCGCGGCGTGAGAACTCGTTGGCTGCTGCGACTCCGGCCTCGCGCAGCCACCGGGCGGTCTCGCCCATCGCCGCTGCCGTTGACCCTGACAGTTCTGTGAGGGATGTAGCCCATACGTCGCTCTTTAGAGTCACCTGACCGGCGATGATGAACGGGGTGACGCCGTGGCGCTTTGCGCGTTCTACGAGGGTGCCGACGACCTTACCCCCTAGGGACTGCGCGTCGAACGTGCCCTCACCCGTGACGAGCGCATCCGCGGACTCGAGGGCCGAGTCGAGTCCGGTGAGCGTGGCGAGATGATCCGCGCCCGAGACAACCCGCCCGCCCCAAAGCGCTGTAAACCCGTACGCGGTTCCGCCCGCGGCACCAGCACCGGGCTCGTCAGCATTCCCGCCCACGAGTCCGTGTAGCAATGAGAGTGCAGAGTCGAGCGCGCGCACGTCATCGCGTGAGGCGCCTTTTTGTGGGCCGAAAACCGCAGCGCAGCCTTGTGGGCCGAGCAAGGGTGTCTTCACGTCAGTGAGTAGGGTCACACCGCCAGAGGGCGGGGAGAGGAGCGCCGAGCTATCAACGCGGGAAAGGTTCGCAAGCGCGCCGCCGCCGCCGGGGAGTTCTTGGCCCCCTGAGTTGAGGAGGCGCAACCCGAGCGCGGTGAGGGCTCCGGTGCCCGCATCCGTGCTCGCCGAACCGCCGAGCGCAATCACCAGCGAGGTTGCGCCCGACTTGAGAGCGGCCAGGATGACCTCGCCCATGCCGCGCGTAGACGCGCGCAAAGCGTCGAGCCGCGCCATGAGCGGCAAACCGCAGGCCTGCGCCAGCTCGACGACGGCGACCCCCCCTGGCAGTTCGATCCACTCGCCCGGCGTGGGCCGTCCGTCTGGACCCGTTACAAGGCCTGCGCTGCGACGCACCGCGCCCGCTACCGCCCGTTCGATCGCGTCGAGTGACCCCTCACCCCCATCGGCCTGGGGTAGCAGCATTACGTTGTCATCTGGTCGTGCTGCCGACCACCCGGCACCTATTGCCTCGGCGGCGGCCAGCGCTGAGAGAGTTCCCTTGAAGGAGTCGGGCGCGACGATGACCTTATGCGAGCGCATATGCACAGCGTACGGGTGGCCCGAAGAAGTGATGGAGCCGTGAGACGCAACGCGTCGAGCGGGGTTTAGAGCTCGGGACCAACGGCGTCGCCACAAAACGGGACGCGACTGGGACGCGACATTTGGTCTTCTGATGCGATATCTTATTAACGTTAGCTTAGTTAATTTACAGTGTAAGGAGATGCAAATGAAGAAAACCATCCACATTGCGCTTGGAACAGCAGTTTCAGTAGCCCTGCTGCTGGCGACAACCCCGGCGTATGCCGCTCCCCGTTCATTACCCGCGGGAG
>WLDR01000037.1 GCA_009704705.1 Actinomycetota bacterium
GACAACGGCAACGTCGACATCAACGACCTTCGGGCGAAGATCGCCGAAGCCGGCGACCGTCTCTCCGCACTGATGATCACCTACCCGTCGACGCACGGCGTCTACGAGGTTGCCGTGGGTGACATCGCCTCTGCCGTTCACGAAGCCGGCGGACAGGTCTACGTCGACGGAGCGAACCTCAACGCCATGACCGGATTCGCCCGCTTTGGCGACTTCGGTGGCGACGTCTCGCACCTCAACCTGCACAAGACCTTCTGCATCCCTCACGGTGGTGGCGGCCCGGGAGTTGGCCCGGTCGCAGCAAAGAAGCACCTTGCGCCGTTCTTGCCCGGTCACTTCGCGATGCAGGATGCGAACCATGCGCTCGTCGAAGGCTCGACCGTCTCGAGCGTTCGCCACGACGGCGCGCAGGTGTCGTCGGCGCCGTACGGATCCCCGAGCATCCTGCCCATCTCGTGGGCCTACATTCGCATGATGGGTGACGACGGCATTCGCGAGGCCACGGCATCGGCCGTGCTCGCCGCGAACTATGTTGCGTCGCGCCTGGAAGGTCACTTCCCCGTGCTCTACACGGGCGACAACGGTCTTGTTGCGCACGAGTGCATCCTCGACATTCGCCCGCTCACCGCCGACACCGGCGTGACGGTGGATGATGTTGCCAAGCGTCTCGTTGACTACGGCTTCCACGCGCCCACGATGAGCTTCCCCGTTGCGGGCACGCTCATGGTTGAGCCAACGGAGTCGGAAGACATCGTTGAACTCGAACGCTTCATCGAAGCCATGATTTCGATTCGTGCCGAAGCCGACGCGGTCAAGGCGGGAACGTGGCCGGCGGATGACAACCCGCTCGCAAATGCACCCCACACGGCCGCATCGATTGCGGGCGAATGGAACCACCCGTACTCGCGCGAGACAGCTGTGTATCCGTTCGCGCCACAGCTAGACGCCGTTACCCGGTCGCAGCGCGTGCGCTCAAAGTACTGGCCACCCGTGCGACGCATCGACAACGCATTCGGCGACCGCAACCTCGTGTGCGCGTGTCCGCCACCGGAGGCGTTCGAGAACTAGTGGCTACTGCGTCGGAAAAACAGCCGTCGCAAACAGTTTCTTGATGTCGTCGCTCAGACCGTACGCGGTGACGACGCTCTGCGGCTCCTCCGAGCCGAAGGCAACTCCAGCGACCGCGCTCTGCATCACAAGCCCGTCCTCGACGATTACTTCGATGACGAACCCGTCCCCGACGATTTGGAAGCGCCCTGCTACCTCGCTGAATTCGGCCGCGATCACGGCCGGCTCCTGCAGGATCGCAGCGAGCGCGCGAATCGAAATGGCGTCTTCGGACGTGAAGATAGGCAGGGAGTAATCGTTGAGGTTCGCCGTTGCCGAGCGCTGGCCCGCGGGTGCACTCGGGTCGTAAATCATCACGGTGCGATATTCGCCGGCAATCACCGTCTCGGTGCCGCCCTCGGTGTTGAACTTCACGACGGAAGCGTCGACGGCGGTCGTGAGACGTGCGAGTGCATCTGCTCCCGACGTCGTGCCGAGCGGAGCGCAGCCGGTGAGCACGAGAAGTGAGACAAAAACGGCCGCGACGGCAGAGGTAAGGCGGATTCGCATTCTTCGAGCCTAAGGCGAATGGCTCAGAACTAGGTGCCGGGCAAGAAACCGGGGGCGAGCGCCGCCACAACGGCATAACCCGTGAATGACACGATGTCGAGAATCCAGTGTGCAATCACGAGCGACATCACTCGTCCCCAGCGCAGGTACGCCCAGCCGAACACCACACCCATCAACGCGTTGCCGATGAACGGGCCGAAGCCTTGGTACAGGTGGTAACTGCCGCGCACGAGCGCGCTCACCGCGATGATCAACCAGGGTCGAGCCCCAAGGTTGCGAAGTTTTGCAAACAAGAAGGCGACCACGATGATTTCTTCTTGCAGCGCAGCTTTCAGAGCGGCGAGCACGAGCACGGGCGTTGTCCACCAGTAGGTGTTGAGTGCGGTCGGCACGATGGTCACCGTGATACCCGCCGCGTGGCCGATTAGATACAGCCCGATGCCAGGAATCCCGATCGCCGCAGCGAGGGCAATGCCACCGCCGAGGTTGCGCCAGGGCTTGCGAAAGTCGAGCCCGATATCGCGGAACGGGTTTCGACCCGGCTGCCACAAAAAGTAGAGCGCGAGAGCAACCGGAAAAAGGGCAAACCCGATACCCAGCAACTGGTAGACGAGGTCAAAAATCGGGTCGAGGGCGAGCGGCTTGTTGATGGTCGCCGTCTGGTCTTTGAGCGCCTCGGCGGCGGCGAGCCGACGCAATATCGACACGACGGAGTAGACCGCGGATGCCCCGAGCGAGACTCCGAACACAATGGCGAGTTGAAACCACTCGCGCCGACGCTCTTGCGCGGGCGACCACGTGTCACGTGCTGTGCTCACTGTTGAGATCCTCACTTAGGGGGAAATGCACTACGAAAACGGCGGAAATGGTGTCGAACGCGTAACAATCCAATAATTTACGTGGGCGGGAGCCCGTCTTCCTCCTATGCTCGACCTTACTGCGCCGAAATCGCCACTTCGTGGCGACGGCGAACAAGTATTAACAAAAGGAGGAAACGTGAAGATTTCACGAATTGGAGTGGGCCTCGTCGCCCTCGCCGCTGCTACCTCGCTCGTTTTGAGCGGATGCGCCGGTGGAGCCTCGGGTGGCAACAGCGCAATCGTTTCGACGAATGGCTCGGAGCCGCAGAACCCGCTCATCCCGACCAACACAAACGAAACGGGTGGCGGAAAGATTGTTGACTCGATCTTCGCTGGCCTGGTCTACTACGACGCAGCAGGCGCCCCGGTCAACGAGGTTGCCGAGTCGATTACGACCGAGGACAACCAGACCTACACAATCAAGATCAAGAGTGGCTGGAAGTTCACCAACGGTGAGGATGTCACGGCTGACTCCTTCGTCAACGCATGGAAGTACGGCGCGCTCTTGAGCAACGCTCAGCTGAACAGCTACTTCTTTGACGTCATTGAAGGCTTCAGCTACGACGAAGACACCGAGCTCACTGGTCTGACCGTCGTCGACCCGACGACGTTCACCGTCAAGCTTTCGAGCCCGCAGTCGGACTTCCCGCTGCGACTCGGATACACGGCGTTCTTCCCGCTGCCTCAGGCCTTCTTCGACGACCCAGAGGCATTCGGTGAGAACCCCATCGGAAACGGACCATACAAGCTCGCCGCTGAAGGCGCATGGCAGCACGACGTTGCCATCGACTTGGTAGCAAACGGGGATTACAACGGTGGACGCAAGCCGGCCAACGGTGGACTGAAGATTGTCTTCTATGCAACTGAAGATGCTGCCTACGCAGATCTTCTGAGCGACAACCTTGACATTCTCGATGGCATCCCCAGCTCGGCTCTTGCTTCGTACAAGACTGATCTCGGAGACCGCGCTGTGGATCAGGCTGCGGCGATCTTCCAGTCGTTCACGATTCCTGAGACGCTGGAACACTTCTCGGGAGAAGAGGGCGACCTACGTCGTCAGGCAATCTCGATGGCCATCAACCGGACCGAAATCACCGACGTTATCTTCGAGGGAACCCGCGAGCCCGCTCGTGACTTCACCTCGCCGGTAATCGACGGCTGGTCGGCCGACCTGCCTGGTTCAGAAGTTCTCGACTTCAACGCCGATGAGGCGAAGAAGTTGTGGGCTGAGGCTGACGCTATCGCCCCGTGGACTGGATCATTCCAGATTGCCTACAACGCTGACGGTGGACACCAGCCGTGGGTTGATGCTGTAGCGAACAACATCAAGAACACGCTCGGGATCGATGCTGCCGGTGCACCGTATGCAACCTTCGCGGAATTGCGCACGGCCGTGACCGACCGCACGATCACCACTGCGTTCCGCACTGGATGGCAGGCCGACTACCCGGCTCTGGCGAACTTCCTCGGACCGATTTACCAGACCGATGCAGGAAGTAACGATGGAGACTACTCGAACGCTGAGTTCGACGCACTCCTCCAGAAGGGTAACGAGGCAACCTCGCTCGCTGACGCCAACAAGGCGTACCAGGACGCTCAGGTCATCCTCTTCAAGGAACTCCCCGCAGTTCCTCTGTGGTACGGCGCTGTGAGCGGTGGTTACTCGACTCTCGTTCAGAACGTTCAGTTCGGATGGAACTCGGTACCGCTGTACTACCAGGTCACCAAGGCAGCCAATTAACATTGACTGACTGACCGGCGGGGGTGAGGTTGCGTTGAGCAACATCACCCCCGCTTCATTTCATTCCTGACACAAACTTTCCCTCATCCTTTAGGCTGACCCTCGTGCTTGGTTACACCATTCGCCGCGTGCTGCAAGCGGTACCTGTCTTCTTCGGCACGACCTTGCTCATTTACTTCATGGTGTTCGCGATGCCGGGAGACCCGATTGTCGCGCTGTTCGGTGATCGCGGTGTCAACGAAGCCGTTGCGGAGCAGCTGCGCGCTCGCTACCACCTCGACCAGCCCTTCTTCATTCAGTACTTCATCTACATCGGCGGCGTTTTCCAGGGCGATTTCGGAACGTCATTCTCGGGCCAGCCAGTATCAGAAATCCTGGCCAGCACATTCCCCGTGACGATTCGACTGGCCCTCCTTGCCCTTCTCATCGAGATGGTGATCGGAATCGGTGTTGGGCTCATTGCCGGGCTGCGCAAGGGCAAGATTTTCGATGCCACCGCGCTCGTCGTCAGTTTGATCTTTATTTCGCTCCCCATCTTCGTTATTGCGTTCGTCGCACAGTTCACCATCGCGCTGAAACTCGGGTGGGCTCGAGCGACGGTGAGTGGCGGAGCGCCGTGGGAAGAGCTCATTCTGCCCGCAGTAGTTCTCGCCACGATCAGCGTCGCATACATCATTCGCCTCACGCGCGCGTCGGTTATCGAGACGAGTCAGACCGACTTTGTTCGCACGGCGTATTCGAAGGGGCTCTCACGACCTCGCGTGGTTAGAGTGCATATTCTGCGCAACTCACTGATTCCGGTCGTGACGTTCCTGGCCGTGGATTTCGGCGTTCTGCTGGTCGGCGCGACGGTGACCGAAGGAATCTTCAACGTTCCGGGCGTGGGCCGCACGCTCTATCAGGCGATCATCCGCGGTGAGGGACCGACGGTGGTGTCGTTTGTCACCGTCATGGTTCTGATCTACCTCGTCGTAAATCTCATCGTTGACCTGCTGTACGCGGCACTTGACCCAAGGATTCGCTATGGCAAATAAGAGAAAGTCGGCCAATCATTACGTTGCGCCGTTTGACGAGAAGTCGGTCGACGTCATCGACGCCGTGCGTGTCGATGACAAGGTGAGCAATCTGTGGCTGGATGCGTGGCGCGACATGCGCAGGCGCCCCATGTTCTATATCTCCGGTGTGCTCATCCTGCTTGTGACGTTGGTCGCCCTTTTTCCCACGCTCTTCACCCAGGTTCCGCCTGATCTCGACTGCCAGCTGTCCAACAGCAATGGTCCGCCCGCGCCGGGGCACATCCTCGGCTACACCAAGCAGGGGTGTGACATCTTCAGCCGAATCGTTCACGGCACGTCAACGTCGCTCTCCGTTGGAGTGATTGTTGTTGTGATGACAACGATTCTCGGCATCTTCTTTGGTGCCATTGCCGGCTTCTATGGCAGGTGGGTAGACGCCGTGCTCTCACGCGTTGGCGATATCTTCTTCTCAATTCCCTACATCCTGGCCGCGGTCGTCGTCATGTCGGTCTTCTCGGCTTATCGCAACGTTTTCATCATTTCTTTGGCAATCGGCATTTTTGCGTGGCCGTCGACCGCGCGCGTGCTTCGAGCAGAGATACTGCGCGTCAAGAACTCAGACTTCGTCATGGCCGCGACGGCGATTGGCGTGAGTCGGTTTCGAATTCTGATGCGCCACGTCATGCCAAATTCGCTGGCGCCTGTCATTGTGGTCACGACCATGTCTTTGGCAGCGGCGATTGTGGCCGAGGCGACGCTGTCATTCCTAGGTGTCGGCCTTCCCACCACGTTCATGTCGTGGGGTAATGACATCAGTCAGGCTCAGAGTGACTTGCGCACGGCACCTCAAGCACTGATCTACCCGTCCATCGCGCTGTCGATAACTGTGCTCGCATTCATCATGATGGGCGAAGTCATCCGAGATGCCCTCGATCCGAAAGAGAGGGCGACCCGATGAGCGAGACTCCACTTCTTCGCATCGAAGACCTCTCGGTCGGATTCCAGGTTGCCGGCGGGGCCATCATCCCGGCCGTCAAGAATCTCAACCTCGACCTCATGCCCGGTGAGACACTCGCCATCGTGGGCGAATCGGGCTCCGGAAAGTCGACGACCGCACACGCAATCATCAACTTGCTCCCCGGAACGGGTCGCATCACGGGCGGCCGCATCATGCTCGATGGTCAAGATCTCGCTCAGGCGAGTGAAGCCGAACTCGAAAAGATTCGTGGCACGGCCATCGGTTTCGTTCCGCAAGATCCGATGTCCAACCTGAACCCGGTATGGTCGGTCGGATTCCAGGTCGAAGAAACAGTTCGCGCTAACGGGCTGGCATCGACCAAGCAGGATGTTCGCAAGAAAGCCATCGAAGTGCTCGCCCAGGCGGGGCTCACCGATGCCGGCTCACGAATGAAGCAGTACCCCCACCAGTTCTCTGGCGGAATGCGTCAGCGCGTGCTCATCGGTATTGGTCTGGCAGCGAATCCTCGCATTCTCATCGCCGACGAGCCGACGTCTGCACTCGATGTCACGGTGCAACGAGCGATTCTTGACCACCTGCAGGAGCGCACGCGCGAACAGGGGACGGCCGTCATCCTGATCACACACGACCTCGGTCTCGCCGCCGAGCGTGCCGAGCAGCTCGTCGTGATGTATCGCGGACAGGTCGTGGAGTCGGGCCCAAGCCTCGAGATTCTGAAGAACCCGCAGCACCCGTACACAAAGCGTTTGGTGCAGGCGGCACCTGGTCTGTCGTCACGTCGTCTCGTCTCGGCTCGCACCAGCGTTTCAGCCACCGGCAAAGCCGCCATTGCACAGGCTGATGCCAGCACGGGCACGGCAACCGCAATCGCGGTCAACAACCTCACGAAGGTCTACAACATTCGCTCGGGCACTTTCACGAGCACGCCACTGACCGCCGTCGACAATGTGTCGTTCTCCATCGAACGCGGTTCGACGACCGCTCTCGTGGGGGAGTCGGGTTCGGGTAAGTCGACTGTCGCGCGCATGCTGCTCGGTCTCGAAAAGCCGACCGCTGGCTCCATCCTGATCGACGGAGAAGAGGTCGACCACCTTGGCAAAGCCGGCATGAAGGCACTTCGCCGCCGCATGCAGCCCGTCTTTCAAGACCCGTATGGCTCGCTCAACCCGTTGCGCAGCATCACCGCGACAATCGCTGAGCCGCTCCTCGTTCACGGTGTAGGAAACCGCGCCGAGCGACAGGCCCGCGTATTCGAGCTGCTCGACCAGGTGTCGCTCCCCCGATCCATCGCTGGCCGTTATCCGAGCGAACTTTCGGGTGGTCAGCGCCAACGCGTTGCCATCGCGCGTGCCCTCGCCCTTAAGCCCGACATCGTGATTCTCGATGAAGCTGTCTCGGCCCTGGACGTGCTCGTTCAAGCGCAGATTCTCGAGTTACTCAACGATTTGCAGAGCGAATATGGGCTGACGTATCTCTTCATTACGCATGACCTCGCGGTCGTTCGTCTCATTGCAGACCATGTCTGCGTGATGAATCAAGGAAAGATTGTTGAGGCTGCCACGACCCAGGAGGTCTTTGACCGCCCTCGTGAGGATTACACTAGGAAATTGCTTGATGCAATTCCCGGCGCCACCGTCAAATTTGGTGCCTAGCGCTGTATTCCGCATCAACCCCACATCAGCATCCATCGTCGGATGTGACTTACACATTCGAAAAAAGAGGTATCTGTCATGGCGAAAGCCTTCCGCTCCGACCTGCGCAACGTCGCAATCGTCGCTCACGTTGACCACGGCAAGACGACTCTCGTCGACGCCATGCTCAAGCAGACCAACTCGTTCGACGCGCACTTCAGCGCCGACGACCGCATGATGGACTCGAACGACCTCGAGCGCGAAAAGGGAATTACGATTCTCGCGAAGAACACCGCGGTCGAATACTCGGGCATGCACGCAAAGAACGGACCCATCACGATTAACGTGATCGACACCCCGGGCCACGCCGACTTTGGTGGCGAGGTGGAGCGCGGCATCTCGATGGTCGACGGCGTTGTGCTTCTCGTCGACGCGAGTGAGGGCCCACTCCCTCAGACGCGCTTCGTGCTGCGAAAGGCACTCGAGGCGAGCCTCCCCGTCATTCTGCTCGTCAACAAGACTGACCGTCCGGATGCCCGCATCGACGAGGTTGTCGGCGAGAGCCAAGACCTGCTTCTCGGTCTTGCCAGCGATCTGCACGAAGACTTCCCTGATCTTGACCTGGATGCCGTGCTCAACGTTCCCGTTGTCTATGCGTCAGGCCGCGCTGGTGCTGCCAGCCACAACAAGCCCGAAAACGGCACGTTGCCCGACAACGACGACCTCGAGCCATTGTTCGAGGCCATTCTCGAGCACATCCCGGCCCCGCACTACGACGATGAGCACCCGCTCCAGGCGCACGTCACTAACCTCGACGCGTCGCCGTTCCTCGGTCGCCTCGCGCTGCTACGCGTTTTCAACGGCAACCTGAAAAAAGGTCAGACCGTTGCGTGGGTCAAGCACGACGGAACGGTTTCGAGTGTTCGCATCACCGAGCTTCTCAAGACGAAAGCCCTCGAGCGTTTCCCCGCTGAGTCGGCTGGCCCCGGCGACATCGTTGCCATCGCTGGCATCGAAGAGATCACCATCGGTGAAACGATTGCAGACCCTGATGATGTTCGTCCGTTGCCGGCCATCACGGTTGATGAGCCCGCTATCTCGATGACCGTCGGTACCAACACCTCACCGCTGGTCGGCAAGGTCAAGGGTCACAAGCTCACGGCACGCATGGTTAAGGATCGCCTCGACCGCGAGCTCATCGGTAACGTGTCGCTTCGTGTCGTCGACATCGGACGCCCCGACGTGTGGGAAGTTCAAGGACGTGGCGAGCTCGCACTCGCGATTCTCGTCGAGAACATGCGCCGCGAAGGCTTCGAGCTCACCGTCGGAAAGCCACAGGTTGTAACCAAGAAGGTCAACGGCAAGACGCACGAGCCGTTCGAGCACATGACCATCGACGCGCCCGAAGAACACCTCGGCGCCATCACTCAGCTCATGGCTGCGCGCAAGGGTCGCATGGAAGGCATGGTCAACCACGGCACCGGATGGGTGCGCATGGAATTCATCGTTCCGTCGCGCGGCCTCATCGGTTTCCGCACCGAGTTCCTCACCATCACGCGCGGTACCGGCATCGCGAACGCCATCTCGCACGGTTACGACGAGTGGGCTGGCCAGATCATCACCCGCTCCAACGGTTCCATCGTTGCTGACCGCACCGGTGTCGTCACGCCCTTCGCCATCATCGGTTTGCAGGAGCGCATGAGCTTTTTCGTGAACCCGACCGAAGAGGTCTACGAGGGCATGGTTATCGGCGAGAACTCGCGCAACGATGACATGGATGTCAACATCACCAAGGAAAAGAAGCTGACGAACATGCGTCAGTCGACCTCCGACACGTTCGAGTCGATGACCCCGTCGCGTCAACTGTCGCTCGAGGAGTGCCTCGAGTTCGCTCGCGAAGACGAGTGTGTTGAGGTCACGCCCGAGAAAGTGCGTATTCGCAAGGTCGTTCTCGACATGACCGAGCGTGCCCGCGCGACGAGTCGCCTGAAGAAGCAAGACCAGGCGTAGGCCTCAGCCTGGCGAGAGTCTGGGCCGTGAACCCGCCCGCTACTTGGCTTCGGTCGTCACGATGTCGATGGGCGAGGTGACGACGCGAGGTGCCTTGCGGCGCGAGATTCGCAGGAACAACGTCATCGCGATGGCGACGTAGAGCGCCCAGATAACAACTTCGAGCCACGACATTTCGGGGCGGAAGCCGATGGTTCCGCGCAGCAGAGCTCCGTACCAGCTGTCTCCAGGAATGACTGTGGAAACGTTGAAAGCTTTCGATTCGTTACCGGGCAGATACCCGGCTTCTTGAAGTTCGTGAACGCCGTAAGCGAGAACTCCGCCGGCAAGAATAATCAAGAGCGAACCCGACCACGCGAAGAACGCCGACAGGTTCAGTCGAACCATTCCGCGATAAATGGCGAATCCGAGCCCGGCAGCAATTGCGAGACCGATGAACGCGCCGAGCAGAGGTAATGCGGATTGTCCGGAGGCCTGTGCCGCCGCCCAAATGAACAGGACTGTCTCGACACCTTCTCGGCCGACCGAAACGAAGGCGATGACCAACAGGCCAATCGCGCCGCCCTTGAGGGAGCGGTCAATTCCAGACTCGAGGTTGCCGCGCAGGCTACGTGCGGTCTTCGCCATCCAGAACACCATCCACGTGACGAGCACGCAGGCCGCGATAGACAGGATGCCCGCAATCAGTTCGAAGACCTGGTCGGGCAGTCCGCTGATCTGAGCCAGAATCACGCCAACGATGGCGGAGAGAACCACGGCGAGACCGACGCCGGTCCAGATGGGTGCGATGGCGTCGCGACGATTGATGCGAACAACGTACGCAATCAAAATGCCGACGACGAGAGACGCTTCGAGGCCTTCGCGAAGTGCAATGAAGAGGTTTGCGAGCATGGTGAGCGGCGGACTTTCGTGTGCGGTGGCCTAGGTAAGGTTAACCTTACTAACTCTGCATCGCGACGGCGAATCCTCTCGCCTCACCGCTAGTCTTGCCACGTGAATCAAGCGAAATCGAATCGCCACCGCTTCCTCTCAGTGGCATGGAGCATCGGAGCAGTCGGCTTCAGCGCTGTCATCGGAACGGTCACGACTGTCGTGCATCAATCGTCGGCGAGCGTGGCTGGAATCGAGCTTCCCTGGGGTCTGGCCCTCGCAATTTCGGTTGTGGTCGCGTGGTTTGTCGGGCTCACCCTGCTCAACATCAACCGTTGGGCTCTCATCGCCTGCGGCGTCGCGTGCCTCAGCATGATGTTCGTGCTCAGTCAGCGCGGGCCGGGTGGCTCGGTGCTCGTGCCAGATTCGTGGCAGGGCAACGTGTGGATCATGCTGACGCCCTTACTCGTCATCGTGTTGATGTTCTGGCCCCGTATTCCACGGAAGGTAAACTAAGGCTCGTGACTTACGTAATTGCTCTCCCGTGTGTGGACGTCAAAGACCGCGCGTGTATCGACGAGTGCCCGGTTGACTGCATCTATGAGGGTGACCGCATGTTGTACATCCACCCGGATGAATGCGTTGACTGCGGTGCGTGCGAGCCGGTGTGTCCGGTTGAGGCAATTTATTACGAAGACGATCTGCCCGAGAAGTGGGCCGACTACTACAAGGCCAACGTCGAATTCTTCACCGAGCTCGGTTCGCCCGGTGGAGCCGCCAAGGTCGGCGTGATCGCCGGCGACCACCCGGTCGTATCTGTCTTGCCACCTCAAGCCGACTAGTTTCGCGTGGCGCCCGCACTGCCGTCGTTTCTCGACCTTCCCGATTATCCATGGAATGCCATGGAACCGTATCGGGCAATCGCCTCAGCACACGCCGACGGAATCATTGACTTATCGATCGGGTCGCCCGTTGACCCGACGCCACAGATTGTGCGCGAGGCGTTAGTTCAGGCGACGGATGC
>WLDR01000038.1 GCA_009704705.1 Actinomycetota bacterium
ACGAATATACGAGTATCGACGGGAGAATGCCGTGGCGAGGGAATCGCAGGTGGACGGAGTTACAGGAAGCGCGTTCCTCCGGGGGCAGATCCTTCGTGAGCTTCAAACCGCCATCGGTGCGGAAAATGTCAGTGTTGGTGAAGAAGACCTGCAGGCCAGCGCGGCCGACTGGTCGTGGATGTCCAAGTTCATGTCCCACCAGGGACTCAAGCAACCCGCGCCAGACTTCGTCGTTCGCCCGGGCAGCACGATTGAAGTTTCAAAGGTTGTGCGAATCGCCGCGGACTACAAAGTTCCTCTTATCCCACGAGGGGGTGGATCGGGAACACAAGGTGGCACTTTTGCCCCCTATGGAGGCATCGCTGTTGACCTCACACGTATGAACAAAATAGTGAGCATCGATCACGAGAGTTTGATTGTGACAACCGAGGCTGGCATCGATGGTCCTACTCTCGAGGCAGAGCTCAACAAGTCGGGGTTGACACTTGCTCACTACCCGGGGTCCTATCACCTCGGCGCAACTATCGGTGGCTTCATTGCCGCTCGTGGTGCCGGTGTTGTCTCGACCAAGTACGGCAAGGCAGAAGACCAGGTTCTTCAGGTCGAAGCCGTCGTCGCAAACGGAGAAGTTGTTCGCACTCTGCCCGTGCCGAGCCACGCTGCAGGATCAGATCTGCTTCAGACTTTCGTTGGATCAGAAGGCACGCTGGGCATCATCACTGAGGCCAGTCTTCGCATCGACCCATTGCCGGCCGCACGCAGCTTCCTCGCGTTCAGTTTCCCTGACATTTTCGCCGGCATCGAAGCGGGCAGAAGGATTATGACCAGCCGCCTTCGACCGGCGGTAATCCGCCTTTATGACGAGGCCGACAGCATCAAACTTCAGGACTGGGTTGGACTCCCATTCACGGGCAATCTGATGATCCTGATGTGTGATGGTGCTGAGCAACTCGTGGCCTACGAAACCGCAGCCATCACAGAGATCGCTCTGGGTATCGGCGGAACCTCACTTGGAGAAGATGTCGGACTGATGTGGTGGGAAGGTAAGTACGAACCTTACGCCAAGGGAAAGTTACCTCAGCCACCGCTCATGTATGGAACGTTCGACACGGTTGCGCGCTTCGCTGACATTCCGGCCATCTACCGGGCCAAAAAGAAGGTAATTGAAGAGGAATTCAAGGATGTCGGTGCTCGTTACACCGCTCACTTCTCGCATTGGTACGAGTGGGGAACGATGATTTACGACCGCTTCTACGTGGACAACGGACCGACGGATCCTGCCGAAGCTATGGCTCTGCACGACCGCTTGTGGGACGCTGGAGTCCTCGCATCCATCGAGTACGGCGGCGTTTTGAATGACCACCACGGCGTTGGTCTCAAGCTGGGGAGGTTCATGCGACCCCAATACGGACATGGTTTCGAACTCATGCGGCAGCTCAAGGCTGCGTGGGATCCCGACGGAATCATGAATCCCGGCAAGCTCGGCTTTGGTCCTCCAGCAAACAGTGTCTGGTAACCGTAACGACTAGCTCAGGGCAACCTGCTCACCAAAACTGAATAATCACGTCAACGCAAGAAAAACTCAAAGGAGAGTGTCATGCACCTGTCAATGCACAACTGGATGCGCAGCGAACCAATTGAAACGACGATTGCGCGTCTCGCAAAGTACGGATACAAGTCCATCGAAATCAGCGGCGAGCCGACGATTTACGACTCGAAGCACGTCCGCGGTCTGCTTGACCACTACAAGCTCAACTGTTGGGGCGCGGTCACGCTCATGATCGACCGTCGAAACATGCAAAGTTCGGACGAAGCCAAGCGTGCCGCATCGGTGCAGTACGTGAAGGACGTCATCACCTTTGTACATGAGCTCGACGGTCAGATTGTCACGCTCGTACCCGGAACGGTCGGCAAGATTGTGCCTGACTCGACGCCAGAGAATGAATGGAAATGGCTCGTCGAAGGAACCAAGGAAATCTACGAACACTCCGAGAAGCTTGGCATTCGGGTTGGCGTCGAACCACTCAACCGCTTCGAGTCGTACTTAATCACACGTGCCGAGCAGGCACTTGCCTTGTGCGACGCTGTCGGGCCAAACCTCGGTGTCACACTTGACGCTTTCCACATCAATATCGAAGAAAGCAACCTGTTCGACGCTATTCGCCTCGTCGGAGACAAGCTCGTCGACTTCCACGTAGCTGACAACAACCGCATGCCAGCTGGTTACGGTGACTACAACTGGGCACAGGTCATCGAAGTTCTGACTTCAATCAACTACAAGGGCGCGCTTACTGCTGAGTTCGTTGCACCTGTTGACCGCACGCCGGCCAACAAGTACCCGAATGCGCTGGAGACGAACTTCGAAGGGCTCGACATCGATCCCGAGCAGCTGAAGTTCATCATCGACCACGGCTCGAGCGTTCTGACCGAGGAGTTCTACAACTGGCTCGTTCAGGTCAACTCCGAGCACCTGCTGCCGTTGATCGACAACAAGTTCTAGTCCAGAACAGGTGAAGAAACGGGTCGGGGTCGCGGTGATGCACTTTCAGACGAGCGAGTGGTGCGCTCATGTCTAAAGGAAAAGTTGCCATCATCGCGACCCTCGACACCAAAGGCCCCGAGGTCGCCTACCTTCGCGATCAGCTCATTCGACTTGGAGTTTCCTGTCTTGTCATTGACACGGGAATCCTGGGGCATCCGGTCGGAATCGTGCCGGACGTGTCGCGTGCCGAGTTGACTGAATTCGGCGGCACGACCCTAGATGCACTTCAGCACGCTGGGTCGCGCGGCAAGGCCGTGACACTCATGCGTCGCTTCGTCACCGACTATGTGCGAGAGAAATACACCAGCGGCGACATCGTCGCTGGAATCAGCGTTGGCGGGGTCGGGGCCGTCATGGGCGCTGCCGCAATTCAAGCCATGCCGGTGGGTGTCCCAAAGATTGTGATTGCGCCGACCGCATCCGGTCATCATGAATTTGGCCCTTACGTTGGAACAAAAGATGTCATGGTAATTCATTCCATCGTCGACATCTTGGGTGTCAATGATGTGTCCCGCACGGTTTTCGACAACGCAGCGGCCGCAATGAAGGGAATGCTTGACCACGGTCACGTGCTTCCGCAGCGGGCGCCGGAGACGCTGACCGTCGCAGCCACGATGCTGGGGAATACAACCAAGGCGGTCGAAGCATTGAAAGAGGAACTCGAAAAATCGGGTGTCGAAACAGTCGTCTTTCACTCCAGCGGCGTGGGCGGGCCAAGCATGGAGGAGCTTGCCCGGCAGGGACAATTCGTCGGCGTTGTCGACTACACGACAAACGAGATTGGTGACCGTCGGATCGGGGGAATTCACGACGCTACTGAAGAACGACTCACCGTTGTCGGAAGTCTCGGAATTCCACAAGTTGTACTGCCGGGGTGTCTCGATTTTGCCGTTTTCGATGCGAAAACGTTGCCCAGCGAACTGCGAAGCCGCAAGATTTACGACCACAATCCCGAGTATGCGCTAGTCGGCTACACGCACGAAGAAAAGCGAGACATTGCCCGCGAGTTCGCAACCAAACTGAACCAATCAGTAGGCCTGGTTCACGTGATCTTCCCACTGGGCGGGCTCTCGATTCCCGCACGTGAAGGCGGTGTCTTCTTTGATCCTGAGGGCGACGACATCATGCGTTCCACGATTCAAGAAACCCTTCGACCCGACATCGGTTTTGAAACTTGCGATTCACACATCAATGACCTCGAACTTGGTGTCTTGGCTGCACAACGGCTATTGGCACTGCTCAATAAAGAAAAAGGAAATGAATAGAAATGACTGAACAACCAATTGCTCGCCTGACGACCGGTGATGACGACTTCCGCTCAAAGTTCCGTTCATGGAACCTGTCAGATCTCTCGTATGTAGACATCAAGGAATACCTCTCACACAAGGACACGATTCTCGTCCCGATGGCGAGCACTGAGCAGCATGGCCCACACTTGCCACTCGCCTGTGACACCATTACGGCCGTCGAGGTTTCTCGTCGAATCAGCGAGCAGATTGGTGTTCTGCACACTCCTCCAATTTGGGCCGGATACTCGCCGCAGCACATGTATGGCGTTGGCGAAGGTCGCGGAACAATCACGCTTCGTGCAGACACGCTTCTCAACCTCATGTACGACATTGCGCGCAGCCTCATTCACCACGGCTTCAACCGCATCATCTTTATCAACGGGCACGGCTCGAACATCAAGGTGGTCGACCCGGTTCTCCGCCGTCTTCGCTACGAAACGGGCGCCCTCATTTCGTTCGTAAAGCCCTACATGGAGCGCTACGTTGGAATTCTCGATGGGCTGATGGAGAACCCACCCGAGGAAACGCCAGGCTGGCACTCGAGTGAGCTTGAAACATCGCAGTGCATGGCCTGGAACCCGAACCTTGTTCGCATGGAGCGTGCCGTCGACACTCGCGCGCACATCCCCGACTTCTTGCCAAAGTCGTTTAGCAAGGATGATGGAATGCCAGACGCAGAATTCGAGGGCTACCAGTACTTCAGCTTCCCGATGGATCACCACGAGTTTGTCGAAAACGGCATTATCGGCAACCCGATGCGAGCGACTCCGGAGAAGGGCCACGAGGCGTTCCGTCGCCTCAGCGAGCACGTGGCGCGTGGAATCATGGAGCTGGAGAAGGTTCCCGTTTCCGTCCACGATCGTGAGTTCATCGGTCGCGTGATGTGAGTCACGCGCGAGCGTGATTTAATGGGGAATCCCTAAATCGGGTCACAAGCAGGGGGAGTCATGGCAGTCGAAACCGCGTCACTCGTTGACGTTGCCTATGAGAATCTGCTGGCGCGCATAACGTCCTTTCAGGTAAAGGCCGGCGCACCGCTGTCTGAAGTGAAAATCTCGAAAGAGCTGAACATCAGTCGAACCCCGATTCGGGAAGCCCTGCAACGCCTCGAAAAAGAAGGCCTGGTTCAGAGAACCGAAGCGTCACGATTCACGGTGGCGCAGATCTCCATCAAGGAGGTCAACGATGCCTGTGACCTGTTGGAAATTCTCGATACGTACATCTTCACGAAGGCATCTCGGACGCTTTCCGAAGAGGACGCCGCTGAGTTGCGCCGTTCGGTCACGCAGATGAGTGATGCGAGTGATGCGAACGATCGTACGGCCTGGACAGAAGCCGACCGCAATTTCCACCAGATCCTAAATCGCGTTGCCGGCAACGAGCTTGTCGCCGACACAGTTCGTGAAACGCGTCGCAGAGTCCAACGTTTTTGGATTCGATCGACGGTGGGGCAGTTCGACAGACTCCACACCTGCACGGTGGAGCATGGACAACTTGTCGACGCGATTATCAACAAGGATGTAGCGGCAATCGGCCCAGCAGTAACCGAGCACATTAGCCACCTGCGTGAAAATGTGGTGTCACTTTTGACGACGGTCGCACTGCTCACGGGCGACGACCAGGCCTAGTCGATCGCCCGCGTTCTCGGGAAAAACCCAAACGAAAAGACGTCGCCCGCACCCATAGTTTTGGTGCGGGCGACGTCTTCTTGGTTGATGTGAACGCTACTCGCTCGAGAAGGCAGCGTCGAATGCCGACGTCGGAACTTCCCAGAGCAGGGAGCGAACAAACTCGACTGCGTGCTTCGCCCCGTGCAGACGGTCCATGCCGGCGTCTTCCCATTCGACAGAGATCGGACCGGTGTATCCGATGGCGTTGAGCGCTCGGAATGCATCCTCCCATGGCACGTCGCCACGACCGGTAGACACGAAGTCCCAACCGCGGCGAGGGTCGGCCCAGGCGCCGTGCGAGCCCATGATTCCATTGCGACCGTTGCCCATGCGCATCCGTGTGTCTTTGCAATCGACGTGGTAGATACGGTCGGCGAAATCGAGGATGAACGCGACCGGGTCAAGACCCTGCCACACCATGTGCGATGGGTCCCAGTTCAGGCCGAACGCAGCGCGGTGATCGATCGCCTCAAGACTCTTGACGGTTGTCCAGTAGTCGTAGGCGATTTCTGAGGGGTGCACCTCGTGAGCGAAGCGAACGCCTTCGGAGTCAAACACGTCAAGAATCGGGTTCCACCGCGTTGCGAAATCTTCGTAGCCAGCATCGATGACATCTTGACCGACCGGTGGGAACATCGCTACGTATTGCCAGATGCTTGAACCCGTGAAACCGACGACCGTGTCAACACCGAGCTTGCGCGCCGCAATGGCGCTTCGTTTCATCTCTTCGGCAGCGCGCTGACGCACTCCCTCTTGGTCGCCGTCACCCCAAACCTTTGGGCCAACGATGGCCTTGTGTCGAAAATCTATCGGGTTGTCACACACGGCTTGACCCTTGAGGTGGTTGGATATGGCGAACACCTCGAGGTTGTAGCGCTTGAGTAGCTCGCGCTTCTCCTTGATGTAATCGTCGCTCTCGCTCGCCAGCCACGGGTCGAAGTGATCTCCCCAGCACGCGAGTTCGAGTCCGTCGTAGCCCCAGTCTGCAGCATGTTTGGCTACTGTCTCGAGGGGCAAATCGGCCCACTGTCCGGTGAACAGTGTTACCGGGTGTGAATATTTCTCAGCCATGTTCATTCTCCGATCTAGTTTTCTGGCGTTGTAAGTTTGTGTCCGTTTGCGGCGCTCGACGCAATTGCTTCAAGGACGGCTTGTACGTCGTGACCGTCCGAGAAACTGGGCGACGCCGGCGTACCGCTTTCAATTGACATGAGGAATTCATAGAACTGGTGCGTGAACGTGTGTTCCCAGCCGATGATGTGCCCGTCGGGCCACCAGGCAGCGAGGTAAGGGTGCTGGGACTCTGTCACCAGAATTCGTCGGTACCCCTGTTCGCCCGACGGGTCTTCGCGATCAAACAGCCACAATTCGTTGAGGTTCTCGAGATTGAACGAGATGCTCCCTCTTGTGCCGTAGATGCTCAGCGAGAGCTCGTTCTTCTTTCCGGGAGCGTTTCTGGTCACGTCAAGGTTCGCAACCGCTCCGCCAGACAGCGCCAACGTGGCGAGGGCCGCGTCATCCACGGTGACGGTTCCAAGCTTTCCTGTGCCGTCGGGTCGCTGATGCGTGAAAGTTCGCAAGTGGCCGGTCACACCATCGACCGACTTGCCCGTCAGGTGACGCATGAGATCGACGACGTGCGCACCTAGGTCACCGAGCACGCCGGTGCCCGCGCGCTCCTTTTGTAGGCGCCAACTCATAGGCAAGCTTGGGTCGCTGAGCCAGTCCTGAAGGTAAGCGCCACGAATATGCAGAACGTCACCAACTCGACCGTCGGCGATGAGCTGTTTGGCGAGCATGAGCGCAGGAACTCGGCGGTAGTTGAAGTTGACCGCTGACATGATTCCTCTGGACTGAGCCGCCGCCGCCGCCGCGACCATGGCACGACTTTCATCCATCGAATTCGCCAGAGGCTTTTCAACAATGACATGCTTGCCCGCTTCGAGCGCAGCAATTGCAATGTCTGCGTGAGAATCACCCGGCGTGCAAATGTCAATGATGTCGATGGCAGGGTCTGCAACGACCTCGCGCCAGTCAGTGTGGGATTTGTTCCAGCCCAGTTCAGATGCGACGCGCGCAACAGCTGTGGCGTCTCGCCCGACGATGGATTCCATGTGAATGCGTGGCGTTCGGAACGCCGCATTGACGTTTCTCCACGCTTGGGAATGGGCACGACCCATAAATCCGTACCCAATCATTCCTACGCGGAATTCTTTTTCTTGCGAATCGGCCATGGTCTGCCTCTTTCCAATCTGTCTTTGTCGTCATTGACAAAAACATTGAACTTAGTGCTTGCCAAACAATATACCTCTATGTATGTTTCTATGTATACAGTTACGAATACAAAAAACGCACACCGGACCAGAGACAGAAAAGGAGTGAGACGCCGTGGACATTTGGCCACTCATTTTGCTCAACGGGCTCACCTTGGGTGCTGTTTACTTCGTCGCATCCAGCGGCTTGACGTTGATCTTCGGGCTGATGCGAGTGATTACTTTGGCTCATGGAACGTCATTCCTGTTCGGCGGATATCTCGGGTACGTTGCTGCGTCGGCGACTGACAACTGGATTATCGGTCTCGTCACCGGTCTCGTTGCCGCCGGATTATTGGGACTCTTTACTCATCAGGTCCTTATTCGTCGTTTTCAAGACGACGACATGCGCGTGGCGCTCATCACTCTCGGTGTCGCCGTCATCGGAACAGACCTCATGCTCGCGGTATTTGGCGGCACGGCAACTCAGGTCCCTTTCCCGCAGGACTTGCAAGTCGCTGTTCAGATTCCAGGAATCGGAGACTACCCGCTTATTCGCCTGATCATCCTGGCTATCGCCGTGGTCTTGGGCATCGCGATTTACCTTGTCATCGCCAGAACTCGATTTGGTTCGATTGTGCGAGCAGGTGTTGACGACGCACCCATGACCTCAGCCACCGGCGTGAATGTTCGCGTTGTCTTCGCTGTCATCTTTGCCGTCGGCTCAGCACTTGCCGGCCTCGCTGGTGTGATTTCGGGCACGCTGTTCCCGCTTCTTCCAGGACAGGACGGTAGTTACCTGTTGTTCTCGCTCGTTGTCGTCATTGTCGGCGGTATGGGAAGCATCCCCGGGGCCGCAATCGGCTCGGCACTCGTTGGCGTGGTCTCTCAGTTCGCCCTCGTTGTCGCGCCGACATACGCCTTCGTCTTGACGTTCGCTCTCATGGTTATCGTCTTGGCCGTGCGTCCTCAAGGAATCATGGGTCGCCCCGCATGAGCACTCAAACGCCGTCATCGTCGACCGGCTCGCGTTGGAAGAGCTGGATTACCGCACAGAACATCGTTGTTGTCGTTGTTCTCCTGCTCGCACTTGTTTTCCCTCTCGTAGTTGACCGTCCCCGTTTCTGGTTGCCCAACATCGGCGTGCGCACCCTCTGGATGGGCACCATTGCGATGAGTCTCGTGTTCCTCAACAGGTACGTGGGGCTGCTATCCCTCGCACAGATGACATTTGCGGGCATCTGCTCCTACGGCGTCGGCTACTTCTCGGTGACGATGGGATGGCCGATTATCCCGTCGATCATTCTGTCTCTCGGCGTCGGCTCACTCGCCGGATATGTGACGGCTCTCATCGCAGTACGCACCAAGGCCATCTACTTCATGATGATTACGCTCGCCCTGAGTCAGGTGTTCTACTCGTGGGCCTCGCAAGCAATCGAGGTAACCAACGCTCGACGCGGCATTGCCCCGATCCCGCGGCCCGATCTTGGTTTCGTCAATCTCAACGACATCACAACCTTCTACTACTTTGCTTTGTTCCTGGCTGTGCTGTCCTACGCGATCTTCCGATACACCGCAAAGTCTCAGTTCGGTCTAGCTATTCAAGGCATCAAGGACAGCCCCGAGCGGATGAGCGCGTTGGGGTACAACGTCAATCGTTACAGAACCGCCGCGTTGACGTTGGCTGCGTTCGTTGCGTCTATCGGAGGCGTGATTCTCGTGTTTGACCGCAACCAGGTTGACCCGAGCTTCGTCAGTCTCGACGCGACGTTGAATATCCTCGTCGTTGCGGTTGTCGGAGGCATCGGATCACTCGGTGGCGTCTTCATTGGTGGGTTTGTTTTCGCAATGCTTCAGAACTTCGCTCAAGACTTTACCGACCGCTACATGACACTCACTGGCTTGGTGTTCATTGGCGTTCTTCTCTTCTTCCCGGCTGGCCTTGTCGGTTTGGGTCCCATAATCCGACGACTTTTTTCGAAACGGGCAAAGACGTCCGCTTCGACGGGGTCGTCCGAGACGCCGATCGCCGCAAGGCGTGCTGGCAAAAACAACAAGAAAGGGCAACACAAATGAAATCACTGCTCAAGAAGAGGCTTCTGCCTGTAGTTGCAATTGCAGCTACGGCTGGTCTCGTGCTCTCCGGCTGTTCAGCCGCCGGTGGAGGAGAAACCAAGGAAATCAAGATCGGCGTTCTCGCAACCGACAAGGGAAACCTTGCTTTCGGTATGGATGAGGCTAAGGCTGCTATCGGCGTTTCGATGGCTGCTATTGGCGGAACCATCGACGGTGGCGAAATCGACGGTGTTCCAATCACCATCGTTTACGAAGGCACCGACGGCACGAGTGCGTCCGCGCAGACGGCTGTCAAGAAGCTCGTCGAGAACGACGGCGTTGACATCGTTTTCGGACCCGTCTCGGGTGACGAAGGTGAAACGGTTGTTCAGTACGCACTGACCACCCCAGAGGTCACCTACGTCAACGGTTCGGCCAGCCCGGTCGGCATGACACTCGCGGGCGCGGATAACTTCTTCCGCTTCCACGGTGACTCGGCTATGTGGATGGGTGGTCTTGGTGACTACGCATACAACGAGAAGGGCTACAAGAAGGTCTACGCCATCGCAGAGGACTACTCGTTCCCCTACGACAACGCGGGTGGATTCTTCTCGGAGTTCTGTGCAGCCGGTGGCGATGTCACGGGTAACGCCTGGGTGCCTGTCGGCACCACGGACTACTCGTCGATCATTGCTCAGATTCCGGCTGACACGGACGCCGTGTACGTCGGACTCGGTGGCGCTGACGCAGCCAGCTTCCTTTCGCAGGCAGTTACCGCCGGTGTGCAGAAGCCGCTCATTGGTGGAACCATCGCCGTCGATACGACCGCACTTTCGGGCGATGCAAACATCGCTGAAGTTGCTGTCGGCACGATTGCCGGTGGCCCGGTTCCCGGACCCGACTACGACAGCCCCGAATGGCAGACCTTTGTTGCTGAGTACGTCAAGCAGCCCAAGGCCTTCCCAAGCCCGTCGATCTTCTCGATCCTGTACTACAACTCGTTCAACTCACTTCTCCTCGCTTTGCAAGAAGTGAAGGGACAGCTCGGTAGCCCGGACCAGAAGGATCTTCGTGCAGCTCTGACGGCGCTCGAATGGACCAGCCCAACCGGCCCAATCAGCCTCGACGGAAACCGCCAGGCCATCGTGGACAACTTCCTCATCGAGGTTGTGCAGGGTGCTGACGGCACGCTCACGACGAAGCAGATTAGCCAGACCAGCGGTGTTGCGCAGGGCACAAAGACCTACGACCGCTTCGAAGGCTGCCCGGAGTAAATCTCGGGTAACACCTCTCTAAAAACAATAGGAGCAGATCATGCCCACTCAGGAAATCGCAATCGCGCTGACCGATGTTGACAAGCGTTTTGGTGGCCTTAGTGCAGTCAAAAATGTGTCAATGCAAGTGCGTGCGGGTGAACGAGTGAGCATGATCGGCACCAATGGTGCGGGCAAGTCCACGCTGTTCAATCTCATTGCCGGAGTCTTTCCGGTGAGCGCAGGGAGTGTTTCTATGTTTGGTGCCGTAGTCACCAAACAGAACACTGCCAAGCGAGCGAGAAACGGACTTGCCCGTACCTTCCAAACTTCACGTCTCTTTGAGCAGTTGACTGCGGAGG